>DASVEC010000438.1:0-5223 GCA_036380755.1 Iamia sp.
GAGACGATCGCCGTGACCCTGCTCCTGCCCCAGGTGCCCAAGCTGTCGATCCGGGTGCTGGAGAACGGCGGTGGCACCATCTCCGGCTTCGTGGCCCAGCGGGCGGGCTCCAACGACGTCACGGTCAGCGGGCTGATGGCCGCCGGGCTGGTGCTCTTCGTGCTGACCCTGCTGACGAACCTGATCGCCTCGATGGTGATCTCGCGCAGCCGCTCCGGGGCGGGGGTGGACGCATGACCACGCTGGAGAAGGGCACCGTCGACCTCCGGACGACGGTCGTGGCGGCCGACCAACCCGAGCGCCCCCGGCCCCGGCGCCGCCGGATCACGGCCAAGACGCCGACCGAGCGCCTGGTCACCCTGGGGTGCGCCGTCAACAGCTTCCTGCTGGTGTGGCTGGTGGCGGCCCGCCTCACGGACGGCATGGGGTGGCTGGGGTTCGGGCTGATCTGGTACGCCACCTTCCTCGTCTTCGTCTACGTCACCACCCGCGAGCAGGACGGGCCGGTGGCGGCGGCCGACAAGCTGGCGGCGACGATCATCGGCTCGGCCACCGCCGTGCTGGTCGTGCCGTTCGTCTGGCTGGTCGGCTACGTCGTCGTGAAGGGGGCGCCGGCGTTGCGCTTCGGCTTCTTCACCCACGACCAGGGCGGGGTGTCGCCCACGCAGCCGGCGACCGCGGGCGGCGGCTCGCACGCCATCGTCGGCTCGCTCCAGCAGGTCGCGCTGGCGCTCGCCCTCACCTTGCCGCTCGGGCTGCTGACCGCCGTCTTCCTCAACGAGACGCGGAGCCGCTGGCGCCGCCCGGTGCGCATCCTCATCGACGCCATGAGCGGGCTGCCGTCGATCATCGCCGGCCTGTTCGTCTACGCCATCCTCATCATCCCGTTCGGGAGCGAAGGCGGCCTGTTCGGCAACAACGGCCTGATGGCCGCCCTGGCCCTGTCGATCACGATGCTGCCGACCATCACGCGGACGGTGGAGGTCGTGCTGCGGCTCGTGCCCGGGGGGCTCCGCGAGTCGGCCCTCGCCCTCGGCAGCTCGCGGGCCCGCATGGTGTGGTCGGTCGTGCTGCCCACGGCCCGCACCGGCGTGACGACGTCCGTGGTGCTCGGCATCGCCCGGGCCGTCGGCGAGACGGCACCGCTGCTCTTCACCTCGTTCGGGCTCGACCTGATGAACGCCAACGCCCTGTCGAACCCGCAGGAGAGCCTCCCGCTCTTCGTCTTCCGCAACGTGCAGAAGCCGTCCCAGGCCTCGATCGACCGCGGCTTCACCGGCGCCCTCGTGCTGCTGCTCGTCGTGCTGGCCCTGTTCGCCATCGCCCGCTTCGTCGGTCGGGACCGGTCCGCCACCCGGCGCCGGTCCCGGCCGTCGCGGGCCGCCTCCACCCCGCAGGAGACATCGTGACCACGATCGAGACACCGGCCCCCCGTGCCGTCCTCCACGGCGCCCCGCCCCCCGGCGCCGAGGTGCTGGAGGCGGTCGACGTGTGCGCCTGGTTCGCCGACAACCTGGTGCTCGACCGGGTGTCGCTCACCATGAACGCCCGCGAGGTCACGGCGCTGATCGGCCCCTCGGGCTGCGGCAAGTCGACCTTCCTGCGCCTGCTGAACCGGATGCACGAGCTGGTGCCGTCGGCCACGCTGGCCGGCGAGGTCCGGTTGGGCGGGGTCGACATCTACGCCCGGGGCACGCGGGCCCAGGAGATCCGCAAGCGGATCGGGATGGTGTTCCAGAAGCCGAACCCGTTCCCGGCCATGAGCATCCGCGACAACGTCCTGTCGGGCCTGAAGCTGGCCCGCATCCGCACCGATGCGCCCGACGACCTGGTGGAGCAGAGCCTCACCCGGGCCGGGCTGTGGCGCGAGGTGAAGGACCGCCTGGGCGACGCCGGCGGGGCCCTCTCCGGCGGGCAGCAGCAGCGCCTCTGCATCGCCCGGTCGCTGGCCGTGGGACCCAACGTCCTGCTGATGGACGAGCCCTGCTCGGCCCTCGACCCGACCAGCACCCGCCGCATCGAGGAGACCATCGCCGAGATCGGCCACGAGGTCACGATCGTGATCGTCACCCACAACATGCAGCAGGCCCAGCGGGTGTCGGACCGGTGCGCCTTCTTCCTCGCGGCCGAGAACACGCCCGGCCACATCGTCGAGCAGGGCCCGACCGACGTGATGTTCGACGCCCCGAGCGATCCCCGGACGCTCGACTACGTCTCGGGACGGTTCGGATGAGGTCCTCCCACCGGTTCCTCGGCGCCGTCCTCGCCGTGGCCACGCTGGCGACGGCGACCCTCGCGGGCGCGCCGCCCGCCTCGGCCCAGGGCAGCACGCTCGTCAACGGCGCCGGCTCGACCTACGTCGCCCTGGCGATGCAGCAGTGGGTCACCGACGGCACGGCGCGGGGCCTGCGGGTCAACTACACGCCGACCGGTTCGCCCGACGGCCTGCAGCGGTTCTCGGGGTCGCAGATCAACTTCGCCGGCACCGAGGCCGAGTTCAGCTCGTTCGGCCAGACGTCGGTGCCCCGCGGCTACCAGTACGTCCCGGACGTCGCCGGCGCCATCGCCATGATGTACAACCTGCGCGACCGGGCCGGGAAGAAGGTCGACTACCTCCACCTGAGCCGGCGGACCACGGCCCGGATCTTCCTGGGCGACATCACGTCGTGGGCCGACCCGGACATCAGCGCCGAGAACGCCGGGTTCCAGTTCCCGGACGAGAAGATCAACGTCGTCTACCGGTCGGGCCAGTCGGGCACCACCGCCCTCTTCTACGACTTCGTGAAGCACGCCGCCCCCGACGTGTTCGCCCGCTGGGCGTCGCGCCACCAGGTCAACCCCGACATCCGCATCCTCGAGCCGCCGTCGGGCTTCGCCCCCAAGACCCAGGGCCTGGGCGGGTCGGACCAGATCGCCCAGTTCATCGCCGGCGACTCCGGGCGCTGGTCGATCGGCTACGACGAGTTCGGCTACGCCAAGACCTACAGCGTCCCCAGCGCCTGGATCCAGAACCAGTCGGGCAAGTGGGTGCTGCCCTACGCCGAGAACATCTCGGCCGCCCTGGAGTCCGCCAGCCTGCGCCCCGACCTCAGCCAGGAGCTGTCGGGCGTGTACACCTCGCGGAACCCGAAGGCCTACCCGATCTCGGCCTACTCCTACATCGTGACCCAGTGCCGGACGGGCGACCGCCCGTCGTGCAAGGGCCCGTACCCGGACCAGGGGATCACCGACACGCTCGCGCCCTGGCTCATGTACATCGCGTGCGACGGCCAGGCCAACATGGCCCGCATCGGGTACTCCCCGCTCCCGCCCAACCTCTCGCAGGAGATGAGCAACGCCGTGTCCCGCCTGACGGGCGAGCCGGCCGAGCGGCTGACCTCCGGCAACTGCGCCAACCCGCGGTTCCGCGGCAGCCTCGGACCGGGCGCGACCAGCCCTCCCGATCCGTACGAGCAGCTGGACGGGGGCGTCTGCGCCGCCGCCGGCTGCGACCCCGAGAACCCGGGCGGGAACGACCCCGGGAACGACCCGGGCGCCGACCCTGGTGCCGATCCCGGTGACGGCGGGACCGATCCCGGCACCGACCCCGCAGCCGACCCGGACGGCGAGGGTGACGACGCGGGCACCGGCGACGAGGAGACGGCCGCCGGCCCCGACGCCGAGACCGGCGTCGACGGCGGTGCGGGCCGGACCGGCGAGCAGCAGGCCGTGGGGGGCGGGAGCGACACCTGGCGCCCCGCCGAACCCGCCTCCTACCGCGGAGGGCGATTGGCCGGCCTCCCTCCGGCGGCGGCTCTCTGCCTCGTGGCCGCCCTGCTCGCCCCGCTCTTCGTGGTGGGCGGTCTCCGCCGTCGTCGCGCCCGGCGCGCCTGATCCGGAGCGGGGCGAACTGTTGACGGAGCCGAGGGCGAACGGACATGTGCCGTTCGCCTCGGGGCCGCATGCCTTCCGTACGTTCCGGCCACACACAGAACGAGCTGGAGGACACATGGGGATCTCGAGAAGTCGACGACTGGCTCTGGCCGTCGCCATCACCGCACCGGTGGCCCTGGTCGGGCCCGGCGCGTCGTCGGCGGCCCCGTCGCCGCGCGCCCTCGGCCCGCAGACGACCGTCGCCTTCACCGGGCTGTACTCGCCCTACGGCGTGGCCGTCGACGGCGACGGCACCGTCACCGCCACCAGCTACCCGGATGAGTCGACGACGCCGGCCCGCGTCGTCCGCAAGCCCGAGGGCTCGCAGGTCACCCTCGACTTCGGCGAGATCGGCAGCCCGTTCGGCGTGGCCCTCGGCCCCGACGGCGCCACCTACGTGGTCGACGCCAGCGCCGGCACCGTCCTGAAGCGGCCCGCCGGTGGCGGGTCGGCCACGACGCTCGGCTTCACCGGCCTGTCGTTCCCCACGGGTGTCGCCGTCGAGGCCGATGGTGACGTGTACGTGGCCGACTCGGGCAACGCCCGCGTCGTGAAGCTGCCGGCTGTCGGCGAGCAGTCCACCGTCGCCTTCGCCGGGCTGGAGAACCCCTACGGCGTGGCCGTGGACGCCGAGGGCACGGTCTACGTGGCCGACCTCGACGGCAACGAGGTCGTCAAGCGCACGACCGGTGGGACGCAGACGACGCTCGGCTTCACTGGCCTCTCCTCGCCCGACGGCATCGCCGTCGACGGCGACGGGGACGTCTTCGTGGCCGACGCCGGCAACGACCGGGTGCTCGAGCTGAAGGCGACTGGTGGGGCCCAGGCGGTCGTGCCCTTCACCGGCCTCGACTCCCCGGCCGGCGTGGCCGTGGCGCCCAACGGCAGCGTCTACGTCGCCGACACCGGCAACGACCGGGTGGTCGCCCTGCTCGAGCCGGCCAAGACGGCCAACGAGTCGTTCGTCTTCGCCGCCTACAACGACTTCATCGACCGGGACCCGACCCCGACCGAGCTGACCGCGGCCACGACGGCCCTGGCCGGCGGGGGCACGGCCAAGGCCACCTTCCTGAAGTCGCTCTCGACCTCGGACACCTACCTGGCCGCCCTGGTCAACCGCTTCTACCAGGACACCCTCGATCGCGTCGGCGGGTCCGGGGAGATCGCCTACTGGACCGGTGAGCTCCGCAGCGGCCGCCGCACGGTGGCCCGCGTGGCGGCCGAGTTCTACGCCTCGCTGGAGTACTTCCAGGGGTTCGGCAACAGCAACAACCTGACCTGGGTCGAGGACCTGTACGTCAAGATCCTGCT
>DASVEC010000439.1:0-2285 GCA_036380755.1 Iamia sp.
CAGGGCCACTTCGTGGTGCTCGTGCACCGGGTGCACCTGATGGAGAGGGCCCGGCCGGTCGCCGGCGACGATGCCCGGGATGCCCGCTGGGTGCCCCTGGGCGACGTGGCCGAACAGGTCCTGGTGCCGGGCCTGGCCGAGCTCCTCCACGAGCACGGCATCATCCCGACGATCGCGTGAGGGCTGGGGCTACTTGCCCTTCCAAACCGGATCGCGCTTCTCGGCGAAGGCGGTGAGGCCCTCGCCGAAGTCCTCGGTGCCGAACATCTTGATGATCCCCTCGCCGGACATCTTCCAGCCGACCTCGTCGGGCTGGTCGGTGGCCTCGATGACGATCTTGCGGCTCTCGGCCACGGCCAGGGGCGCGGCCTGGCAGATCTGGGCGGCCAGCTCCTGGGCCCGGGCCAGCGCCCCGCCCTCGGGGGCCAGATGGTTGACCAGGCCGTAGTGGTGGGCCCGCTCGGCCGGGAAGTCGAGACGGCCGGTGAGGGCCAGCTCCATGGCGATGTTGCGGGGGATCTTGCGGGGGAGCCGGAACAGGCCACCGGCCGCGGCGACCAGGTTGCGCTTGACCTCGGGGATGCCGAACACCGCCGTCTCCGACGCCACGACCAGGTCGCAGGCCAGGACGATCTCGGTGCCACCGGCCAGGGCGGGGCCGTCGACGGCGGCGATCACCGGCTTGGTGCGGTCCCGCTGGACGAACCCGGCGAAGCCGCCCTTCGGGGTCGACATGCCCCCGGGGTCGGTCGCCATCTGCTTGAGGTCGGCCCCGGCGCAGAAGATCCAGCCCTTGTCGGTCTGGCCGCCGGTGATGATGCCGACCCAGGCCTCCGGGTCTTCCTCCAGCTTGTCGATGGCCGCCTCCATGCCCTGGGCGACGGCAGTGTTGACCGCGTTGCGGGCTTCGGGGCGCTTGATGGTGATGACGGCGACATGGCCGTCGAGCTCGTACTCGACCATGGCCGGACCCTAGACCGACCGGTCAAGAAGGACCCAGGTCAGCCCTCGGGCTCCGGCTCGGCCTCGGGGGCCTCCGGTGCCGCCTCGGCCTCCGGGGCCTCGACGGGCGGCTCGGGGGCGACCTCGGCGGCCGGCTCCTCGACGGCGACGACCGGCGTCTCCTCGTTCATGGCCTCGGCCGCCTCCGGTGCGGCCTCGGGCTCGGGGGCCGGCTCGGCGGCAGGAGCCTCGGCGGCAGGAGCCTCGGCCTCCGGGGCCTCGACGGGCGCAGCCTCGGCGGCAGGAGCCTCGGCGGCAGGGACCTCGGGCTTGGGCGGGGGAGGGGGGACGGGCTTCTTGCCCTGCGGCGGACGACCGCCGCCCTTGGGGCCGCCGCCACCGGGACCGCCCTTGCCCCGGGGCGGACCGCCCCGACGGGGCCGGCGGGGCGCGGCGGTGGGCTCGACGCCGAAGGCCTGGGCCACCAGCGGGACCCGCTCGCCGAAGCCGGCGACGGTGGCCTTGAGCTCGTCGGTGGGCTCGGCCGGGATCGACTCGGGGGCGACCCGGGCGTGGACGGGGGAGAGGGAGAGGGCATCGAGCACCGTCTCCCACCGGTCGGCGAAGGTGTCGGCGGTGAGCGAGGCGGTGGCGCTCTCGACCAGACGGGTGGTCAGGTCGGGGGGCAGCGGGGCGCCGGCCTTGGGGGGCCGCGAGCTCACCCGGAGGGCCCGGACGACTCGGCCGTCGTCGAGGAGCTGGGCCATCTCGGCCAGCCAGGCGGCGTGATCGGCCTCGATGCGACGCTCGAGGCCCTCGCGCAGCTGGACGAGGAGGGCCTTGGCCTCGTCGTCCTTGGCGGCCGAGTCGGCCGCGACCACGACGGTGCGCAGGTCGCGCAGGTCGAGCTCGTCGATGTCGGCCAGGGCGGCGTCGGCCCGGTCGCGCCACTCGGCGGCGCGCAGGCGGGGGAGGAGCCGCTCGGCGAGGGCCTCGAGCTGGGTGGGGTCGACCTCGGGCCGGCCCTCGGCCCGGGCCTGGGCGTTCTGCTTCTCGACGGCCTGGCGGACGGCGGGGATGCCGCCCTTCAGGACCTCGTCGGCGATGGGGCGCTCGTGGGCCTCGAGGGTGTCGAGCACGGCCCGGCGATGGTTGCGCTGGGCCCGCAGCCGCTTGGGGCGCGGCTTCTCGTCGACGGGGCGCCGACGGGGCCGATCGGCTCCGCCTCCAGGCCTGCCACCGCCACCGCCGCCGTCACGGCGCGGACCCCGGTCGCCACCAGGGCGGTCACCGCCGCCGCGGCGGGCGTCGTCACGGGGGTGGCGACCACGGTCGCCACCGGG
>DASVEC010000440.1:0-2568 GCA_036380755.1 Iamia sp.
CGTCTCGTAGAGCGGCTTGGCCTCGATCAGCGGCCGGATGGTGTCGTCGTGGCCGACGTTCCACACGATGAGGTCGCGGTCGAGGAGGTCCATCTGCTCGTCGCTCACCGGGGCGCCGTCGGCGTCACCGGCCAGCTCGGCCAGGTCGTCGGGGAGGACGAAGCCCAGGGCCTCGACGATCTGGGTGCGGGGATCGCCCTTGCTGCGGACGAAGGTCGAGCCCGGCTCGAAGGCCTCGGCCACGAGACCCTCCTGGCCGGCGAACTCGGGGTGGGCCTCGGCGGCGGCGGCCAGCTGGGCGTCGACCTCCTCGATCAGCTCCTCGGCCCGATCGGGCTGGCCCAGGGCGGCACCGACCATGCGGGTGACCTCCTGCCAGGGCATCCCGTACTCGGGGTAGTCGGCCGAGGGAGCGATGGTGGGGGCGATCTCCGACAGGTCGGCGTACTGGTCGGCATCCATGTCGGTGTAGAGGCCGATGATCAGGTCGGGCTCCAGCAGGCGGAGGCGCTCGAGGTCGTAGTCGGCGGTGCCGGTGAACTCCCCCTGGTTCAGGACCTCGGGCTCGGCGTCGCCCAGCTCGTCCTGGGCCCACTCCCAGGTGGCGTGCTCGTGGTCGCCGTACCAGTCGGTGACGGCGATCGGGGCCACGCCGAAGGCGAGGACGGCGTCCTGGTCGCTGTAGCCGACGGTCACGATCTTCTCGGGCATCGCCTCGACGACGGTCTCGCCGTGGGCGTGCTCGACGGTCGCCGGGAACGAGCCCACGACCTCGTCGGCCGCGGCCTCGGTGGTGTCGCCGCCCACGCTCTCGTCGTCGTCCTGGCCGCTGCTGCTGCAGGAGGCGAGGGCGAGGACGAGGACGGCGAGCACGGCGACAGGGCGATATCGGGCGGACATGATGCCGGATGGTAAGCATGCTTGATGACGATGGGAGCAGCCGATCGGACCACCCCGGCATCCGATCGGACAGGGTTGCGGTGCAGTTCCTGAGCGGTGCGCCGCGGGACGTCGACGGCCACCACATGTGGACGGCCCGCTACCGCATGCACGCCGGCGAGGCCTTCGGGGCCCACAGCCACCCCGCGGCCCAGGTGGCATGGTCGCCGGACGGGGTCGTGACCGCCACGGTCGAGGGCACCGCCTTCGTCCTCACGCCGGGCCAGGCGCTGTGGATCCCGGTCGACGCCGAGCACGACCTGGCCTGCCGGACCGACGCCGTCGTCCACTGCACCTACGTCGACCCCGACTGCGAGGCGATCCGCTGGGCCGTCCCCACCCCGTTCGCCGTCACCCCCCTGGTGCAGGAGCTGTTCGCCCTGCTCGCCGGCTCCGAGGTGGATGCCGCCGGCCGGCGCCACGCCGAGGACCTCCTCCTGCACCTGATGCGGCCGAGCACGGTCGCGGCGCTGCCGGTGCGCCTGCCCGTCGACCCACGGGCCCGAGAGGTGGCCACCGCCCTGCTGGCCGACCCGGCCGACGCCCGCACCCTCGAGGAGTGGGGCCGAGCGGTCGGAGCCAGCAGCCGGACGCTCGCCCGGGCCTTCACCGCCGACACCGGCCTTGGCTTCACGGCCTGGCGGACCCAGGCCCGTCTCTGCGCCGCCCTCGAGCTGCTGGGCGCCGGCCAGGCGCCGGCCCAAGTCGCCCGCCGGGTCGGCTACACCAACGCCCGGGCCTTCTCGGCCGCCTTCCGCCGCACCCTCGGCACGACGCCCCAGGAGTTCGTCGCCTAGGCCGGGACGAGCTCGGCTGCCGGCACCTCGACAGCATCGGTGCGCTCGGCGGCCCGGTCCCGGAGGACGGTGCGGGCCGACCAGGCCACGGCGGCGGCCCACCCGGCGACGATGCCGAGGTAGATGGTCGCCGAGCCGGCACCGGTGATGCCTGCCTCCTGCACCAGGGTGCGGGCGTTGGTCAGCACGATCACCCCGCCGACCAGCGAGCCGAGCATCTGGGGCGGGAGGACGCGCACGAGGTAGGCGGCCAGCGGGGCGGCGACCACGCCCCCGGCGAGCAGGGCGATCACGTAGCCGGTCTTGACGCCCTCGCCCCCGATCCCGATCAGGAAGCCGATGCTGGCGGCGGCGGCGACGAGGAACTCGCTGGTGTCGACCGATCCGATCACCTTGCGGGGCTCGACCCGGCCCGAGACGAGGAGGGTCGGCGTGGCGACCGGGCCCCAGCCCCCACCGCCGGTGGCATCGACGAAGCCGGCGAAGAGGCCCAGCGGGCCGAGGAAGCGGGATCGCAGCGGGGCGGCGTCGCTCTGGGTGCGGATGCGGCCCAGGGTGAAGCGGAGGAGGACGTAGAGACCGAGGACCAGGAGGATCCCGGCCATCCACGGCTTGGCCACGTCGGTCGAGAGGTTCGACAGGAAGGTGGCGCCGGCGAAGGCCCCGACGGCACCGGGCAGGCCGAGCCGGGCGACGATGCGCCAGTCGACGTTGCCGAAGCGCCAGTGCGAGGCCCCCGACACGAGGGTGGTGCCCATCTCCGACAGGTGGACCGAGGCCGACGCGGCGGCGGGCGAGAGGCCGACGGCGAGCATGAGCGACGACGACGTCA
>DASVEC010000441.1:0-4521 GCA_036380755.1 Iamia sp.
CCGACGGCGGCCAGGTCGGCGACGAACCGCTCGTCGCGGGCGGCGGCGCGGGTGCCGAGCCCACCGACGACCATCACCGTGTCGACGGCGGCGCCGCTCCGGGCGAGGGCATCCAGGCTGGCGTCGGGGACGATCTGGATGCCGCAGTCGGCCCGCACCGGCTCGCCGTCGGCGCTGGCGGTCACCAGCTCGTAGCCGGGAGCACCGTCGAGGAGGGTGGCGACGCGGAAGGCCTCGGCCGGGCCGGCCAGGTCGAGCAGGTTGCACCGATCGGGAACGACCAGCAGGACGACGTGGGGCTCGCGCACGCCGCCCATCGTCCCCCAGATCCCCCCTGGCGTAAAGGTCCATGACCTGACGATCTCGGCCAGCGGACCGATCAGACCCCCAGACGACGCTCGCCCAGACCCCGGCCAGATCTCCCGCGGGAGGCCCGCCGCCCGGCGCAGCCGCTGGGGGTCTGGGGGTCTCCCCCAGAAGGGACGGCCGGAGGCGAGGAACGAGGCGGAGGCCGTCGAGACAGCGCGAGCGCAGCGAGCCCGAACAGTTCGAGGAGGAGGCCGAGCGCCAGCGAGGCGTCCGACGCAGATGATGCAAACTTGCAGATGCGGCATGTTCTCGTCAGGATGACCGGATGCCCACCGGACTGCGCGAGCGCAAGAAGGCCGAGACCCGGCAGGCCATCAGCGCCGCCGCCCTCGAGCTGGCCCTGGCCCACGGCCCTGGCGGCGTCACCGTCGACGCCATCGCCGCCGCCGCCGACGTCTCCCCCCGCACCGTCTTCAACTACTTCGCCACCAAGGAGGAGGCCATCCTCGGTGTCGGCCCCGACGGCCGGGCCGCCGTCGTCCTGCGTCTCGCCGAGCGCCCGCCGGGCGAGCACCCGCTGACGTCGCTGCGCGAGGCCATGCGGAGCGACGACCCCGCCGGCGCCGTCTCGTGGCGCGCCCGGGCCCGCCTGGCCCGCGAGCACCCGCAGCTCCAGAGCGCCTACATCGCCGGCTTCACCGCCCTCGAGGACGACCTCACCGAGGTCGTGGCCGGCCGTCTCGGGGTCGACCCGGTCGCCGATCCCTACCCCCGTCTCGTCGTCGCCGTGGCCCTGGCCGCCCTCCGGGTCGCGGTGCAGAACGCCATCGACGTCGGCCAGGTCGACACCGTGTCCGACGCCGTCGACCGGGCCTTCGCCGTCGCGGCCACCGGCTTCCCCACCCCTCGGAGCGCTCGATGACCACCACGGCGGAGGCGGATGGGGCCGGGCCCGAGGTCAACTCGATGGGCTACACCCACAAGCGGGTGCTGGTGATCTTCAGCGCCCTCATGCTCGGCATGGTCCTCGCCGCTCTCGACCAGACCATCGTGGCCACCGCCCTGCCCACCATCGTCGGCGACCTCGGCGGGCTCGACCACCTGGCCTGGGTGGTCACCAGCTACCTGCTGGCCACCACCGTCTCACCCCGCTCTACGGGAAGCTGGGCGACCTCTTCGGCCGCAAGACCCTGTTCCTCGTCGCCATCGGGATCTTCATCGCCGGCAGCATCCTCTGCGGTCTGGCCACGTCGATGCCCACCCTCATCGCCTACCGGGCCATCCAGGGGCTGGGCGGCGGTGGCCTCCTCGTGCTCGGCCAGGCGATCATCGCCGACGTCGTCAGCCCCCGGGAGCGGGGTCGCTACCAGGGCATCTTCGGCGCCTTCTTCGGCGCGTCGAGCGTGGCCGGCCCGCTCATCGGCGGCTTCTTCACCGACCACCTGTCGTGGCGGTGGGTGTTCACCATCAACATCCCGCTCGGCCTGCTGGCCTTCGCCGCCGCCTGGTTCGTCCTGCCCCCGTCGCCCCGCCGGGAGCGGGTGCGCATCGACTACGCCGGTGCCGCCGTCCTCTCGGTCGCCATCACCCTGGTCGTGCTGGTGACGACGTGGGGCGGCAACGAGTACGCCTGGGGCTCGCCCACCATCGTCGCCATGAGCGTCGCCGCCGTCGCTCTCACCGCCGTGTTCGTCGCCATCGAACGCCGGGCCGACGAACCGCTCCTGCCCCTTCGCCTGTTCCGGGTCCGGACCTTCGACCTGGCCAGTGGCATCGGCCTGATGGTCGGCATGGCCATGTTCGGCGTCATCAGCTTCCTGCCCCTGTTCCTCCAGGTCGTCAACGGCGCCTCGGCCACCGACTCGGGCCTCCTCCTCGCGCCGCTGATGCTCGGCATCCTGGGCAGCTCGATCGTCGCCGGCCGCTCGGTCACCCGGACCGGTCGCTACCGCCGGTTCCCCATCGCCGGGTGCGCCATCACCGCCGGCGGCATGTTCCTCCTCTCCACCCTCGGGCCCGACTCGTCGCGCTGGGAGTCCGGCGCCTACATGGTCGTGTGCGGCATCGGGCTGGGCTTCACCATGCAGCTCATCGTGCTGGCCACGCAGAACGCGGTGCCGGTGGCCGACCTCGGCGTGGCCACCTCCTCGGTCAACTTCTTCCGCTCGATCGGAGGCTCGATCGGCGTCGCCCTCTTCGGCGCCCTGTTCAACTCCCGGCTCCTCGCCCGCATCGGCGAGGGCGGTGAGTCGCTGCGACCGGAGGAGGTCCAGGCCCTCCCCGACGCGGCCCGGGCGTCGTACGTCGGCGCCTTCGCCGACGCCCTCACCGGCACCTTCCTCTACGCCGTGCCGCTGATGCTGTTGGCCGTCGGCCTGGCCGTCGCCCTGCGCGAGGTGCCGCTGCGCACGACCAACCGGGCCACCGAGCCCGAGGCCGTCCGCCCCGAGGCCCTCGTCGGCGATCCGGTCTGAGCGATGGCCATCGACCACCATCGCCCGATGCGCGTCGCGTCGTCCCAGGACACGTCCATCGCCGTCCACGACCTCGGGGGCGACGGCCCCACCCTGCTGATCTGCCACGCCACCGGGTTCTGCGGCGGCGCCTACCGGCCGCTCGCCGCCGCCCTGACCCCGCACCACCACGTCTTCGCCCTCGACGCCCGGGGCCACGGCGAGTCCACCCCGCCGGCCGACGGCAGCTTCGAGTGGTCCGGCATGGCCGACGACGTGGGGGCCGTGGCCGCCGCGGTCGGGGCGGTCGCCCCCGGGCCGCTCCACGTGGTCGGCCACTCGATGGGCGGGGCCGCCGCCCTCCTCGCCGAGCACCGCCAGCCGGGCACCTTCACGTCGGCCTACCTCTACGAGCCGATCGTCCCGCCCGGTCCCGTCCCCGCCGCGCCGATCGGGAACCCGATGGCCCAGGCCGCCCGCCGGCGCCGGGAGATCTTTCCATCGCGGCGCTATGCATTGCAGCGCTATGCATCACGGCCGCCGTTGCACGTCCTCCGGGCCGATTCGCTCGCCGCCTACGTCGAGCACGGCTTCGAGGACGTCGAGGACGGGGTGAGGCTCCGCTGCCGGGGCGAGCACGAGGCCCGCACCTTCGAGGCGACCGGCAGCATCCACGCCGGGATGGTGGGCGGCCTGGGCCTCCCGACCACCGTCGCCGTGGGGGGCACCGACACCGGGATGGTGGCCGACTTCGCCCCCGCCCTCGTCGCCGCCCTCCCCCACGCCATCCTGCAGCGCCACCCGCACCTCGGCCACTTCGGCCCCCTCCAGGACCCGGTCACCATCGCCGCCGCCATCGTCACCCACACGACGGGCGGCTGAGTCAGGCCTGGCGCTGCTCCTCGGCGGCGTGGGCCACGGCGTCGCCGACGATGTGGGCGACGTGGACGTCGGTCAGGCCGTAGGCCACCTCGCGCCCGCGGCGGTGGCCGACGACCAGGTCGACGTCCTTGAGGACCCGGAGGTGCTGCGACACCAGGGGCTGGGCCACACCCAGGGCCTCGACCAGCTCGTGCACGAAGCGATCACCTCGGGCCAGCTCCAGCACGATGGCGACCCGGTGCGGGTTGGCCAGCGCCCGCAGCAGGTCGGCCGCCGCCTGGTGGCTCGCCGGGACGTCCTCCACCCCGCCGACGGTAACGGTTCTCATGCTGACGGTCCGAAGTCCTCCCAGCGGGGGCTGCTGGGCGCGGGCGCCTCGACGTCGGGGGTGCCGGCGAGGACGACGGCGGCGAGGGCGGTGGTCAGCGGGACCGAGGCGACCAGCCCGATCGAGCCGACCAGCATGCGGATCACCTCCACCGCCACCAGCTCGCCGGTGACGACCCGGCCCACCGGCTGCGCCCCCTGGGCGAAGAACAGGAGCAGCGGGAGGCTGGCGCCGGCGTAGGCGAGGACGAGGGTGTTCACGCTCGACGCGACGTGGTCCCGGCCGACCCGGATGGCGCCGGCGTACAGGCCCCGGGGCGACAGCGACGGGTCGGCGCGCCGGAGGGCGGCGACGGTGGCGACCTGGGTGACGGTGACGTCGTCGAGGCTGCCGAGCACGCCGACGACGATGCCGGCGACGAGCAGGCCGCGCAGGTCGAGGGCCGACGCGGTGACGCTCAGGACCTGCGAGTCGGCGTCGCCGAGCCCGGTGATGCCGGCGGCCCGCACCGCGACCAGGGCGAGGAGGGTGACGAGGACGAGGCTGGCG
>DASVEC010000442.1:0-17769 GCA_036380755.1 Iamia sp.
GGACGTCGGTGAAGAAGACCTCGTTGAACGAGGCGCCGCCGGTCATCTGGCGGAGCGGAACGACCTCGACGCCGGGGGCGTGCATGTCGACGACGAAGCCGGTCAGCCCCTTGTGCTTGGGCATGTCCGGGTCGGTGCGGCAGATGACCTCGCCGATGTCGGAGTAGTGGGCGCCCGAGGTCCAGACCTTCTGGCCGTTGAGGATCCACTCGTCGCCGTCGCGGTCGGCCCGCATCTGGAGGCCGGCCAGGTCGGAGCCGGCGCCGGGCTCGCTGAACAGCTGGCAGCCGACGAGGTCGCCCGAGTACATGCGGGGGAGGTAGGCGGTGGTGGCCGGCGTGCCGTGGGCCTGGATCGTGGGGGCCACCATCCCGAAGCCGATGCCGAAGAACGACTGCTTGGGGATCTGGTAGCGGGACTCGAGCCGTCCGTAGAGCAGGGCGTGGTCGCGGCTCAGGCCCCGACCGCCGAGCTCGGTCGGGCCCGCGATCCAGTGGAGGTCGGCCTCGGACCGGGTCCGCAGCCATGCCTTGGCCTCGGCCAGCTGCCGGGCCTCGACGTCCCGCTCGACCTCCTCGAACATGGCCACGTCGTCGTCGCCCTTGCCCCAGACGAACTCCTCGGCCGGGGGCTTGGGCTGGGCGTTGGCGTCGAGGAACGTCCGGACCTCGGTCTCGAACTCGTCCAGGGTGGGGGCATCGGCCATGGGATCACCTGCGGTCAGGGAGCGAACTTGACTGACCGGTCAACTTACCGAGGTCGGCGCCCCCGTGCTCGTCAGCTCCATGGCGTCGGCGACGAGGCGGTAGGAGCGGAGGCGCTCGTCGAGGCCGTGGGTCATCGTCGTGACCATCAGCTCGTCGGCCCCGGTCCGCTCGGCCAGGTCGAGGAGACCGGTCCGCACCGCCTCGGGCGGGCCGATGACGTGGTGGCGGCCCCAGCTCCGGGCGACCGCCTCCTCCTGGGGCGAGTACTCGTGGGCCGCGGCCTCCTCGGGCGTCGGGTAGACGTCGGGCCGGCCCGAGCGCAGGCGGGCCATGGCGAGCCGCCCGGGGGCGGCCAGGTAGCGGGCCTCGTCGAGGGTCGGGGCGGCGAGGACGTTGACGCCGAGCATCAGGTAGGGCTCGTCGAGCACACCGGTGGGGTCGAAGGCCCGGCGGTAGGCCTCGACGGCGGCCTCGGTGTTCTCGCCCGAGAAGTGGTGGGCGAACGAGAACGGCAGGCCGAGCAGGCCGGCGAGCTGGGCGCTGTAGAGGCTCGATCCCAGCAGCCACACGTCCGGCTGGTAGCCGCGGCCCGGCGTGGCGTGGATGGCCTTGAACGGGTGGTCGTCCGGGAACGTGTCGTTGAAGTAGGCGAGCAGCTCGCCCAGCTGGCGGGGGAACTCCTCCTCGGCGTCGTCGCGGTTGGTGCGGCGCAGGGCGGCGGCGGTCAGCCCGTCGGTGCCGGGTGCCCGCCCGAGGCCGAGGTCGATCCGCCCGGGGTGGAGGGCCTCGAGCATGCCGAACTGCTCGGCCACCACGAGGGGGGAGTGGTTGGGGAGCATGACGCCGCCCGACCCGAGCCGCAGGGTGGTGGTGTGGGCGGCCAGGTGGGCGATGAGGACCGGCGGCGACGAGCTGGCGATGCCGGGCATGTTGTGGTGCTCGGCGACCCAGTAGCGGGTGAACCCGAGCCGCTCGGTCTCCTGGGCCAGCTGGCGGCTGGCGTCGAGGGCCAGCGCCGGCGTCGACCCCCGGCCGACGATCGCCAGGTCGAGCACGGAGAGCTTGGGGACGGCCACGCCTGCGTCCAACCGCACGGTCGGGCCAGACCTTCCGGCCACATCGCTACTGTCCGTCGGATGAGCAGCTACAAGGTCGCCATCCTCATGGGGTCGCCCAACGACGGCAAGAAGGTCAAGCCGGCGTGGGACGTCCTCGAGGGCTTCGGCATCGAGGTCGACGTGCGGGTCCTGTCGGCCCACCGCAACCACGCCGAGGTGTCGGCGCTGGTCTCGACGGCCCGCGAGGACGGCTACGGCGTGTTCATCTGTGCCGCCGGCATGGCCGCCCACCTGGCCGGTGCGGTGGCGGCCCAGACCACCCTCCCGGTGATCGGCCTGCCGGTCTCGGGCGGGGCGCTCAACGGCGTCGATGCCCTCTACAGCACGGTGCAGATGCCCCCCGGCATGCCCGTCGCCACCGTCGCCATCGACGGCGCCGCCAACGCCGGCCTGCTCGCCGCCCAGATCCTCGCCGTCACCGACGCCGACCTGGCCGCGCGCCTCGTCGAGGACCGCGCCGCCCGCGCCGCCAAGAACGCCATCCCGCCCAAGATCGACTGACCCACTCGGGCTACTTGCGGCGGAAGAGGCCCTTGCGCTTGGGCTCGTCGTCGGGCATGTCGAGCTTCTGGAAGCCGACGGGGCTGACGACGATCGGACGCCGGTCCTCGTCGCGCTGCTCCTTGCGCCGCTGGCGCTCGATCTTGCGGATCTCGGTGGCGCTGAGCCGGGGCGCCTGGCCCGCGGTCTTGCGCACCCCGCCCTTCTGGATGGCGCAGTCCACGCACAGGGCGCCCTTGCGGGGACCCCACGGAGTCACCAGGCAGCCGTCGCAGAACCAGCCCCCGCAGGCGCTGCACACGCGGTCGGCGGGCTCGAACGAGTGGTGGATGCAGTTCTGCGACTCGACGACCTTCGGCGTCGGTCCGATCTGAGGCATGGTCACCCTGTGGACATCGGACGCGCCCCCCGAGCCTTGAGAGTCCGGACGGGAGCCGGCAGTAACCTCCCTGTGTGACCAGCACCCCGGCGAACGTCCTGGCCCAGCGCTACGCCAGCCCGGAGATGGTCGCCATCTGGTCGGCCGAGGCCAAGGTCGTCCTGGAGCGGCGGCTGTGGCTGTCGGTCCTGCGGGCCCAGGCCCGGCTGGGCGTCACCGTGCCCGACGACGTCGTGGCCGCCTACGAGGCCGTCGTCGACCGGGTCGACCTCGCCTCCATCGCCGCCCGCGAGCGGGTCACCCGTCACGACGTCAAGGCTCGCATCGAGGAGTTCAACGCCCTGGCCGGCCACGAGCTGGTCCACGCCGGGATGACCAGCCGGGACCTCACCGAGAACGTCGAGCAGATGCAGGTCCGCGACGGCCTCCGGTTGGTGCGACGGCGGGTCGTCGCCGTCCTGGCCCGGCTGGCCCGGCGGGCGGCCGAGCACGAGGCCCTGGTGATGACGGGGCGCTCGCACAACGTGCCGGCCCAGGCCACGACGCTGGGCAAGCGCTTCGCCAACACCGGGCAGGAGCTGCTCGTCGCCCTGGCCCGGCTGGACGACCTGCTGGCCCGCTACCCCTTGCGGGGCATCAAGGGGCCGGTCGGCACCCAGCAGGACATGCTCGACCTGCTCGGCTCGGACGTCGCCGTCGACGTGCTCGAGGCCGACGTGGCCCGCGACCTCGGCTTCGAGCGGGTGCTCGACAACGTGGGTCAGGTCTACCCCCGCTCGCTCGACCTCGACGTGGTCTCGGCCCTGGTCCAGGTGGCCTCCGGGCCCACCAGCCTGGCCACCACCATCCGCCTCATGGCCGGCCAGGAGCTGGTCACCGAGGGGTTCAAGCCCGGCCAGGTCGGCTCGTCGGCCATGCCCCACAAGATGAACACCCGCTCCACCGAGCGGATCTGCGGTCTCAAGGTGATCCTCGGCGGCCACCTGGCCATGGTCACGGCGCTGGCCGGCGACCAGTGGAACGAGGGCGACGTCAGCTGCTCGGTGGTCCGCCGGGTCGCCCTGCCCGACGCCTTCTACGCCCTCGACGGGCTGATCGAGACGACGCTCACCGTGCTCGACGAGTTCGGCGCCTTCCCCGCCGTGGTCGAGCGGGAGCTGCAGCGCTACCTGCCCTTCCTCACCACCACCAAGGTCCTGATGGCGGCGGTGCGGGCCGGCGTCGGCCGCGAGGTCGCCCACGAGGTGATCAAGGATCACGCCGTCGCCGTCGCCCTCGAGATGCGGGAGAAGGGGGCGGAGCGCAACGACCTCCTCGAGCGGCTGGCCGGCGACGAGCGCCTCGGCCTCGACCCGGCCGCGGTCGAGAGCATCGTGGCCGATCCCCTCTCTTTCGTGGGCCGGGCCCCGGCGCAGACCGAGGCCTTCGTGGCCGAGGTCGACCGGATCGTCGCCGCCGATCCCACCGCGGCCGACTACCGCCCGGGCGCCATCCTCTAGATCGTCTCTCTAGCCCGCGGCGCCCGGATGTTGCCGACCGCGCTTGTCCAGGTACATGGCGCCGTCGGCGGCGCGGAGGAGGTCGTCGACGCCGGCGGCACCGAAGGCGCGGGCCACGCCGATGCTGAGCCCGACGGTGACCTCGCCCACGGGCGTGGGGATCGGCTGCTCGACCTCCTCGCGGAGACGGTTCACCAACGTGTCGACGTCGTCCTCGGTGAGGTCGGCACCGAGCACGGCGAACTCGTCGCCGCCGATGCGGGCGACGACGTCGTCGTGGCGCACGGTGCGCTGGAGGCGCTCGGCCACGGCCACCAGCACCACGTCGCCGACCTCGTGGCCGTGGGCGTCGTTGATCGGCTTGAACCCGTCGAGGTCGCAGTAGATGATCAGCGGGGTCACCGCCCGGCGCCCCCGCAGGTGGGAGGCGACGACCTCCATGAAGCGGCGGCGGTTCGACAGCCCGGTGAGGTGGTCGTGGGAGGCGAGGTGGTCGACCTCGGCCAGGGCGTTGCCCAGGTCCTCGACGTGGCGCCGCAGCTCCAGGAGCTGGACGACCTGGTGGGAGAGGTCGTCGAGGGCGGCGAGACGGGTCTCGTCCAGGGTCCCCGGTTCGGGGTCGACGACGCACAGCGCGCCGATGGCGTGGCCGTCCGGTGTCCGGAGCGGGGCGCTGGCGTAGAGACGGACCTCGGCGAGGGCGCCGGTGACGAAGGGGTTGTCGGCGAAGCGGGGATCGTCGCGGGCGTCGGCGACGTGGATGGGCGCGCCCTCGGCCACCACGTGGGCGCACATGGCATCGTCCCGGCTGGTGACGCCCGGCTCCATGCCGGTGGCCGCGGCCTGGACCTGACGGTCGGCGTCGATCAGGTTGACGACGGCCCCCGCGCAGCCGGTGATGTGAGCGGCCAGCCGGGTGATGGCGTCGAGATCGGGATCCCTCGGGGCGTCGACGATGCCGTAGCGGTGCAGGGCGGCGAGGCGGTGGGCCTCGTCGGCGGGGATGGGGGCCTTCACGTCGGTCTCCACCGAAAGGGTGAGGGGACGGGCGGGAACCTAGTGGGGTGCCTGTCGCGATCGGTGTGACCGGTAGGTTCTGCCGACGATGGCAGCCATCTCCCTCCCCCACGTGGCCTCGGGCAAGGTCCGCGACGTCTACGACGCCGGCGACGACCGCCTCCTGATGGTCACCTCCGACCGGCTCTCCGCCTTCGACGTGGTCATGGCCGAGCCCATCCCCGACAAGGGGCGCGTCCTCACCGCCATGTCCGCCTTCTGGTTCGACCACCTCGCCGACGTGGTGCCGGGCCACCTCATCTCCACCGAGCTCGAGGACCTGCCCGAGGAGGCGCAGGACCCGTCGATCGCCGGTCGGGTGATGCTGTGCCGCCGGGCCGAGATGCTCTCGATCGAGTGCATCGTCCGGGGCTACATCACCGGGTCGGCCTGGAAGGAGTACAAGGCGTCGGGCACCATGCACGGCACCCGGCTCCCCGAGGGCCTGCTGGAGTCGGACCAGCTCCCCGAGCCGGTCTTCACCCCGTCCACCAAGGCCGAGGTCGGCGATCACGACGAGAACGTGTCCTTCGACCAGGCGGTCGATCTCGTGGGGGCGGAGCTGGCCGAGCGGGCCCGTGACGTCTCGCTCGAGCTCTACCGCCGGGGGGCCGAGTGGGCCGCGGCGCGGGGGATCATCATCGCCGACACCAAGTTCGAGCTGGGCCTGGTCGAGGGCGAGCTGGTGCTGGCCGACGAGGTCCTCACCCCCGACTCGTCCCGCTTCTGGCCGGCCGATGCGTGGGTGCCCGGCACGACCCCGCCGTCGTTCGACAAGCAGCCGGTCCGGGACTACCTCGAGACCCTCGACTGGGACAAGACCCCGCCCCCGCCGGCCCTCCCCACCGAGGTCGTCGACGCCAGCCAGGCCCGCTACGTCGAGGCCTACGAGCGCCTCACCGGCCTCAGCCTGAAGGACTGGCCCGGCGCCTGAGGCGCTCGCCGACTTGGAAGTTCTGGCCACCCTGGTCCACCTCAGAGGTGGACCAGGGTCGCAAGAAGCGCCTAGCCGATGCGCCACTCGAGGGGGAGCTCGTCGACGGTGCGGTAGATGACGTCGTGGTGGACGTAGGCGACCTCCCAGTCGTGGGGTGGGAGGAGGCCCAGCAGGGCGCGCCAGAGGCGGGCGCCGTCGCGGCCGAGCTCGTCGAGGACGAAGTGCTCGACCTTGGGGCGGTCGGGGTGCTCGACGTCGAAGGTCAGGTCCCAGCGGGCCGCCCACGCCGCGAGCCGGTCGACGATCGACGGCGGCAGGGGCAGCACCGCGGGGTCGAGCTCGACGCCGCGGTCCCGGTCCCAGACCGGGTGGCACCCCCAGCGGTGCCCGAGCTCGAGGTGGCGCGCCGCCATGGGCTGCAACCTATTCCAGCCCGGTTCGGGCGGGGCCGTCCGCCGTGCCAGAGTGGGCCCATGCAGTTCGATGTGCTGGTCGAGGTCAGCCCACGGCAGGGGGTGGCCGACCCGCAGGGGCAGACCATCGAGAGGTCCCTCCCGGCTCTGGGCTACGAGGGCGTGGCCGGGGTGCGGGTGGGCAAGGCCATCCGCTTCCGGGTCGACGCCGCCGACGAGGGGGCGGCCCGCTCCGAGGTCGAGGACATGTGCGCCCGCTTCCTCACCAACCCGGTCATCGAGGACAGCACCGTCTCGCTGAGCCCGGCGGCGTCCTGATGAGCCCCGTGGTCGGCGTCGTCCAGTTCCCGGGCTCCAACTGCGAGCTCGACGTGATCGAGGCGGTCACGGCCCTCGGCGCCCAGGGCCGGCTCCTGTGGCACGGCGACCGCAGCGTCGCCGGTGTCGACGCCGTCGTCGTCCCCGGCGGGTTCGCCCACGGCGACTACCTCCGACCCGGCGCCATCGCCCGCTTCTCGCCGGTCGTCGGCGCCATCGCCGACTTCGCCCGCTCCGGCGGCCCTGTCGTCGGCATCTGCAACGGCTTCCAGGTGCTCACCGAAGCGGGCCTGCTGCCCGGTGCCCTCCGCAAGAACGAGGGTCTCCGGTTCCTCTGCACCACCGTCGAGCTCGAGGTGGCATCGAACCGATCGGCGCTCACCGGCTCGGTGGCCGTGGGCCAGATCCTCCGGGTGCCCATCAACCACTTCGAGGGCGCCTACACCTGCGACACCGAGACCCATCGACGGCTGGTCGACAACGACCAGATCGTGCTCCGCTACCTCGACAACCCCAATGGCTCGATCGACTCCATCGCCGGGGTGAGCGACGAGGCCGGCAACGTCGTCGGCCTCATGCCCCACCCCGAGCGGGCGTCGTCGGATCTGCTGGGCTCGGCCGACGGCGTGCCCTTGCTGCGGTCGCTCCTCGACCGGGCCGCCGTCAGCGCCTAGCCGACCCGCTACGAGGCGCGGGAGATGCCGGCCTTCTTGAGCACGGCGGGAGCCACGCCGGCCTTGCGCCACACGCCGTAGCTGATGCCCTTGCGATCGCCGTAGCCCTTGGCGTTGGCCACGAAGGCGCTCTCGAGACCCGACAGGTCGACACCGGCGGACTTCGACGCCAGCTCGGCCTCGAGGTCGAGGCGCTCCTGCTCGAGGTTCAAAGCGGTGATGGCGTCGGCAGCGGCGAGCTCGTCGTCGAGCTTGGCCAGGCGGGCCTTGATGGTGTCGGGCGTGCGCTGACGGCCCCTCTTGGGCTTGTTGGCGGTCAAGGCTTCCAGATAGTCAGAGACTGCCTTTGCCTGCTTTCGCCCTTCGGCGATCGCCGTCTTGTGCTCGTCCGACATCGTCCGCTTCGACTTTGTCGCAGCCTTCTTCGGGGGCATCTTCCACCGCTTTCTGATCGTGGTTCAACGGGTGATGGGATCCCCTCCCCATGCGCTCGCAAGAGGGTAGTCGGACGACCACTTGGAGGGGCGAACCGCCGGGTTCGGTAACGTCCGGGACGTGAGCGAACCCGATCAGTCCGTCCACCGCGCCCTCGGGCTGACCGACAGCGAGGCGGCCGACATCGCCGACATCCTCGGGCGCCAGCCCAACCACCTCGAGCTGGCGATGTACGCGGTGATGTGGTCCGAGCACTGCTCGTACAAGTCGTCGCGGATCCACCTCGGTCGGCTGCCCAACGAGGGCGAGGGCGTGCTGGTCGGCCCGGGCGAGAACGCCGGTGTCATGGACGTGGGCGACGGCATCGCCGCCGCCATCCGCATCGAGAGCCACAACCACCCGAGCTACATCGAGCCGGCCCAGGGTGCGGCCACCGGCGTCGGCGGCATCCTGCGCGACATCTTCACCATGGGCGCCCGGCCCATCGCCACCATGGACCCGCTCCGCTTCGGGCCCCTGACCGACGCCCGCAGCCGCTGGGTGGCCGAGGGCGTCGTGGCCGGCATCTCCGGCTACGGCAACTCCGTCGGTGTGCCCAACGTCGGCGGCGAGGTCGTCTTCGACGAGTGCTACCAGGGCAACCCGCTGGTCAACGTGCTCTGCCTGGGCGTGCTGCCCACGGAGCGGCTCGTCCTCGGTGCCGCCACCGGCATCGGCAACCTCGCCGTCCTGCTGGGCTCGGCGACGGGTCGCGACGGCATCGGCGGCGTGAGCGTGCTGGCCAGCGCCGGCTTCGACGAGGGCAGCGAGGACAAGCGCCCCTCGGTCCAGGTCGGCGACCCCTTCGAGGAGAAGCGCCTGATCGAGGCCTGCCTGACGCTCCTCGACGCCGGCCTCGTCGTCGGCATCCAGGACCTCGGTGGTGCCGGGCTCACCTGCGCCGCCAGCGAGACGGCGTCGCGCGGTGGCGTCGGCATGGACTTCGACGTCTCCGCCGTGCCCCGGCGCGAGGACGGCATGGAGCCGTTCGAGGTGATGACCAGCGAGTCCCAGGAGCGGATGCTGGCCATCGTCACCCCCGACGGGCTCGACGAGGTGCTGCGGCTCTGCGCCCGGTGGGAGGTCCAGGCCACGGTCGTCGGCCGGGTCACCGAGGGCGGCCGGCTCCGCATCCTCGACGGGTTCGACGGCGAGGTCCTGGCCGAGGTCCCGGCGGCCAGCCTCCACGACGCCGCGCCGAAGTACGACCGGCCCCGCGCCGCCCCGGCCGACCGCGCCACCCGGGCCGCCACCGACCCCGGCGCGCCCGAGCCGGCCGACTGCGGGGCGGTCATCGTCGACCAGCTCTGCGACGCCAGCTGGGTCTACTCCCAGTACGACCACCAGCTCTTCCTCAACACGGTCGAGGCCCCCGGCGGCGACGCCGCCGTCCTGCGCCTCAAGCACCCGACCACCGGCGCCGACACGGGCCGGGGCCTGGCCCTCACCACCGACGGCAACCACCGCTGGTGCGCCGTCGACCCCCGTCTCGGCACCGCCGCCACCCTGGCCGAGTCGGTCATGAACCTGGCCTGCGTCGGGGCTCGCCCCATCGCCGTGGTCGACTGCCTCAACTTCGGCAACCCGGAGCACCCCGAGGTGATGTGGCAGCTGTCGGAGGCGATCGACGGCCTGGCCGACGCCTGCAAGGCCTTCGGGCTGCCGGTGATCGGCGGCAACGTCAGCCTCTACAACGAGACCGCCGGCGTCGACATCGACCCGACCCCGGTGCTGGGCGTGCTCGGCCTCGTCGACTCGCTCGACCGCCGCCCGCCGGGCGTGGGCCTGGTCGAGGGTCACCGCATCCTCCTGCTGGGCGCCGACCCCGACGGCTCGTTGGCCGGGTCGCGCTGGGCGTCCGACACCGGCCAGCCCCGCGTGGGCGTCCTCGACCCCCTCGACCTGCTGGCCGTCACCAAGGTGGCCGGCCTGGTCCGCCAGCTCGTGGCCGACGACGCCCTGTCCGGCGTCCACGACGTGGCCGAGGGCGGGCTGGGCCGGGCCCTGGCCGAGATGGCCGTCCGCTCCGGTGTGGGCACCGCCGTGGCCGGCGTCGACGGGCCCGCCGCCCTGCTGTGCGAGACGCCCGGGCGGGTGGTGGCCTGCGTCCCGATCGACGGCGTGGCCGGGGTCCTCGAGCGGGCCGAGGCCGCCGGCGTGGCCGCCCGCGAGCTGGGCGCGGCCGGGGGCGACCGCCTGATGGTCGAGGGCCTGGTCGACGTGGCCCTGGCCGACGCCACCGCCGCCTGGCGTGACCGCCTCCCCGCGGCCCTGGACGCCCCCGTCATCCAGGCCTGAGCACCCCTCCCTCCTGCGAACTCGGGGGAGTAAGCGCCCAGTTCTGGGCGTCTACTCCCCCGAGTTCACCAAGGGTCGGGCACGAGGTAGGGAATCGCCCGCGGCACCTGCGATGATGGGGCCCGTGCTCGACCCCTTCGACGACTCGCCGAAGGAGGCGTGTGGCGTCTTCGGCGTGATCGGTGTCGGCGAACCCGTCGCCCACCTCACCTACCTGGGGCTCTACGCCCTCCAGCACCGGGGGCAGGAGTCGGCCGGCATGGCCGTCAGCGACGGCGAGCACCTCACCGTCGTGCGCGACATGGGCCTGGTGTCGAACGTGTTCGACGACCGCACCCTCGCCCCCCTCACCGGGCACCTGGCCATCGGCCACACCCGCTACTCCACCACCGGGTCGAGCACGTGGGGCAACGCCCAGCCGGTCTACCGCAACATCGGCGACTACCAGTTCGCCCTCGGCCACAACGGCAACCTCACCAACACCGCCCAGCTGGCCGCCGAGCACGGGATGCTCCCGGGCACGGTGTCGAGCGACAGCGACCTGGTGGCCGAGCTGATCAGCCACGAGCTGTCGCAGAACGAGGACCCGACCTCCAGCGCCGCCCTCGAGGCCGCCCTGATGGCGGTCCTGCCGCGGCTCGAGGGCGCCTACTCGTTCGTGGTCATGGACACCGAGCGGGTGTACGGGATGCGCGACCCCAACGGCCTGCGCCCGCTGGCGCTCGGGCGCCGGGACGACACCTGGGTCGTCGCCTCGGAGAGCCCGGCGCTCGACATCGTCGGCGCCACCATGGTCCGCGAGGTCGAGGCCGGCGAGGTCGTCGTGCTGGCCAAGGGCGAGGCGCCGCGGTCGCTGCGGCCGTTCCCCGAGGAGCGCATCGACCCGACGCTCTGCCTCTTCGAGTTCGTCTACTTCGCTCGCCCCGACGCCCGCCTCTACGGCCAGAGCGTCCACCACGCCCGGGTCCGCCAGGGCGAGGCCCTCGCCGCCCAGGCGCCGGTCGAGGCCGACATGGTCATGGGCGTGCCCGAGTCGGGTGTGCCCGCGGCCGAGGGCTACGCCCGCGCCAGCGGCATCCCCTTCGGCCAGGGGCTGGTCAAGAACCGCTACATCGGGCGCACCTTCATCGCCCCCAGCCAGGAGATGCGGGCCCTCGGCGTCCGCATGAAGTTCAACCCGCTGCGGGAGAACATCGAGGGCCGGCGCATCGTCGTGGTCGACGACTCCATCGTCCGGGGCACCACGCAGCACCAGCTGGTGAAGATGCTGCGCGACTCCGGCGCCCGCGAGGTCCACCTGCGGCTCACCTCGCCGCCGGTGAAGTGGCCGTGCTTCTACGGCATGGACTTCGGCGACACGAACGAGCTGCTGGCCCACAAGCTCGACATCGACGGGATCAAGGAGTTCCTCGGCGTCGACTCGCTGGCCTTCATCGAGATCCACCGGCTGCTCGAATCGACGGGGGCCCGCGAGGCCGGCTTCTGCGACGCCTGCTTCACCGGGACCTACCCCATCGAGGTGCCCGTCGAGCTGAACAAGGGCGTGCTCGAGTCCGGCGCCGCCACTCGCATCGAGCACGGCTCGTCCGACGCCGCCTCCGCCGTGCTCGACCAGCCCTCGCTGCTGCCGGCCGACGACGCCCGCCGCACTTCCTGATCCCCCGCGACACACCGAGGACGCCGCACCGATGACGGGCGACACGTACAAGGACGCAGGCGTCGACATCGCCGCTGGCGAAGAGGCCGTCGAGCGCATCAAGGCCAAGGTCCGGTCGACCTTCCGGCCCGAGGTCATCGGTGACATCGGCGGCTTCGGCGGGCTGTTCTCCTTCGCCGGCCACCGCTACCGGCACCCCGTGCTGGTGAGCTCGACCGACGGTGTCGGCACCAAGGCCCTGGTGGCCCAGGCCACCGGCCGGTTCGACACCATCGGCATCGACCTGGTGGCCATGTGCGTCGACGACATCGTCTGCTCGGGGGCCGAGCCGCTCTTCTTCCTCGACTACATCGCGGTCGGCAAGCTCGACCCCGATCACATCGAGCAGCTGGTCGAGGGGGTGGCCGAGGGCTGCCGCCAGGCCGGCTGCGCCCTGATCGGCGGCGAGATGGCCGAGCACCCCGGAGCCATGGAGCCGGGCGAGTTCGACCTCGTCGGCTTCGCCGTCGGCGTCGTCGAGCGCGACCTCATGCTCGGGACCGAGCGGGTCCACCCCGGCGACGTGCTCATCGGCCTGCCGTCACCCGGGCTGCGGTCGAACGGCTACTCGCTGGCCCGCCGAGTCCTGCTCGAGAAGGCCGGCCTCCCGCTCGACGGCCCGGCCTACGAAGGCGCCCGCCACAGCCTGGCCGACGAGCTGCTGGAGCCGTCGGTGGTCTACGCCCCGGCGATCCGCAAGCTCCTCGACACCGTCGACGTCCACGCCGTCGCCCACGTCACCGGGGGCGGCCTGCCCGGCAACCTGTCCCGCTCGCTGCCCAAGAGCGTCGACGCCGTCGTCGACGAGTCGACGTGGGAGGTGCCCCGGGTCTTCGCCGAGATCCAGCGGCGGGGCGGCATCTCCGACGACGAGATGCGCCAGGTGTTCAACGTCGGCCTGGGCATGGTGGCCGTCGTCCCCGCCGAGGACACCTACCGCGCCCTCGACACCCTCCGCGCCGCCGGCGTCCGCGCCACCCAGATCGGCGTCGTCGAGAAGGGCCGCGGCGACCTCCGCTACGCCTGACGGCCTCAGTCGGTCCAGGCGATGGAGCACCACTGGCGCTTCTCGCAGGCGGGGCAGCGCATCCAGTGGCCCTTGCGGCGCCCGGGGACCCACAGCGAGATGCTGGCCAGACGCATGGCCACGTCGGTGACGGAGATCCGAGTGCGCACGTGGCAGCCCCCGCAGGCGACCACGACCGAGCCGGCCTGACGGGGGCCGGTGGAGTAGAGGGCGTCCTTGCCCTCCTTGGCGTCGCCGCTGCGAATGGTGTCGCGGGCGGCGTCGACGGGCATCTCGAACAGTGCCCGGCGTCCCTGCGGGTCGAGCCCCCGGCGCTGGCCCCGGGGGGTCGGCGGCTTCTGCTCGCTCACGACTTCCCCTTCTTCTTGCTCTTGCGTGGGCCGAAGATGCGCTCGGCCAGCTCGCGGTAGGCGACGGCGCCCTTGGAGGACGGGGCGTGGTCCAGGACCGAGCGACCGGCCCCGGGCGCCTCGGCCACCTTCACCGACTTGGGCACGGGCGGGTCGAACACCTCGAGCCCGTGCTTGTCGCGGACCTCGTCGACGACGGCGCGGGCGAGCTTGGTGCGCCCGTCGAACATGGTGGCGATCACGCCCCGGACCTTCAGATCCTTGTTGGTGTAGGCCCGGACGTCGTCGATCGTGTCCAGCAGTTGGGTCACGCCCCGCTGGCCGAGGGCCTCGCACTGGAGCGGGATCAGCACCTCGCCGGCTGCGGTGAGGCCGTTGATGGTGAGGATGCCGAGCGACGGCGGGCAGTCGATCAGCACCACGTCGTAGTCGTCGACGATGCGATCGAGGGCCTTGCGCAGCACGTACTCCCGGCCGGTCTTGGTGAGGAGGTGCATCTCGGCCCCGGCCAGGTCGATGGTCGACGGCAGCACGGTCAGCCCGCCGACCGTCTGCAGGGCGTCGGAGGCCTTCGAGCGCCGGAGGAGGACCTCGTGCATCGAGCGCTCGACGGTGTCGGGGTCGATGCCGCAGGCCCACGTCAGCGACGCCTGCGGGTCGAGATCGACGAGCAGGACCTTCCGGCCCGTCTCGGCCAGGGCGACGCCGAGGGAGTGCACGGTCGTGGTCTTGGCCACCCCGCCCTTCTGGTTGGCCACGGCGACGACTCGGGTCACGCCGGGCATCCTACGAGTCGTACTGTCGCCGTCATGCCGGCCACCGACCCCGACCTGCCCGCCTGCGCCTTCCCCGAGCTCAGGGACCACGTCCTGGCCCACAGCGTCCAGCGGGGCGACTTCACCCTCAAGTCGGGCAAGCGGTCGGAGTGGTTCATCGACGCCAAGCAGACGACGTGCTCGCCCGACGGGATGCTGCTCGTGGCCGACGCCCTGCTGGCCGCCATCCCCGACGACGTCACCGCCCTGGGCGGGCTCACGGTCGGCGCCGACGCCGCCGCCTACGCCACCGCCGGCATCGCCGCCACCCGGGGCCGGATGCTCAGCGCCTTCACCGTGCGCAAGGAGGCCAAGGGCCACGGCATGGGGGGCCGCATGGCCGGGGTGCTCGGTCCCGGGGACAAGGTCGCCGTCACCGAGGACGCCGTCACCCGCGGGGTGTCGATGCTCGAGGCCGTCGAGGTGATCCGGGCCGTCGGCGCCGAGGTCGTGCTGCTGGTCCCGGTGGTCGACCGCGGCGGCACCGTCGAGGCCATGGCGGCCGAGGCCGGTCTCCCCCTGCGCGCCCTGGTCACCGCGCCCGACCTCGGCTTCCCCTACGAGAGGGACGTGGGCTAGGAATCCGCCGATGGTCAGCCGGCGGGACGTCCTGATCGGCGGCGGGGCCACCGCCGCCCTGGCCGGCATCGGCGCCCTCGCCGTGGCCGAGGACTGGGTGCCGGGCTCCGAGCGCCTGAAGCGGCGCTTCGCCGACACCGGCCCCGACGGCACCATCCCCGATGCCCCGGCGGGCGACGTGCGGCTGGAGACTCGCTTCAGCGAGGCCCGGGGTACGCAGGTCGGCCTCTTCACCGCCGTGCCCGACGGCCACGGCACCGGTGAGGGACTGCCGGTCTGCCTCGTCCTCCACGGCGCCTCGGCGACCGCCGCCGACCTCGAGGGCTTCGGCCTCCCCCGCTTCCTGACCGCGGCCGTCCGCGACGGCGTGCCGCCCTTCGTCCTCGTCGGCACCGACGGCGGGCGGAAGATGTGGCGCTCGAGCGGACCCGACGATCCCGACGACCCCCAGCGGATGCTGATCGAGGAGGTCCCTGGCTGGCTCGCCGAGCGGGGCTTCGACTGGGACCGTCGGGCGGCGTGGGGGTGGTCGATGGGTGGTGCGGGGGCGCTGCTGCTGGGCGAGGCCGAGGGGAACGCGCTGGCCGCCGTCGCCGCCTTCAGCCCCGCCGTCCCCGACGGTCCCGACGGCACCGCCGACACCGACGACGGCCGCCCCCGCGACGTGTGGGCGGCCACGGACCGCCTGGCGGGGACCGACATCGGGCTGTGGTGCGGCTCGGCCGATCCGCTGTTCGATCGGGTCCAGCGCTTCGCCGACGCCCTCGACCCGGCGCCGGCGGTCGCCGAGTGGGCCCGCGGCGACCACACCCGCGGCTACTGGGACCGGATCACGCCCGCCGCCTTCGCGTTCATCGGCGACTCCCTGACCTGAGTCGCTACTCGTCCTCGGGGTCGTCGGGGACGCGGGACCGGCCCCGCCGCGTCTGGTTGCGGGGCGCCCGGCCCTCGCCCTGGCGCCAGGCCTTGGCCTCCTGGCGCTTGGCGGCCTGGTCGGCCTCGTCGGTGAGCGACCGCCAGGCGGCGAGGCGGGCGGGGTCGAGCTCGCCCCGCGCGATGGCGGCCTGCACCGCGCAGCCGGGCTCGCCCTGGTGGGCGCAGTCGGAGAACCGGCACGCGGCCGCCAGCTCCTCGACGTCGTCGAAGGCGGCGTCGACGGCCTCGGTGTCGGTCCACAGGCCCACCGACCGGATGCCGGGCGTGTCGACGAGGATCCCGCCGTTGGCCAGGAGGTGGATCTCCCGGTGGCTCGTGGTGTGGCGGCCCTTGTTGTCGCTCTCGCGGACGTCGCCGACCAGCGCCACCTCGTCCTCGCACAGGGCGTTGGTGAGGCGGGACTTGCCCGCCCCCGACTCGCCGATCATCACGACCGTGTAGCCGGCGGCCCGCTCCCGCAGGGCGTCGAGGCCCTCGCCCTCGCGGGACGAGGTGAGGAGGACGTCGACCCCGGGGTTGCCCTCCTCCATCATCCCGACGAAGGCCTTGGGGTCGTCGACGGCATCGGCCTTGGTGAGAACGATGATCGGTTGGGCGCCGGCGTCGACCGCCAGGGCGGTGGCCCGCTGCACCCGGCCGGCGCTGAGCGGGCGGTCGAGCCCGCAGACGATGAACACGATGTCGACGTTGGCCACGATCGGCTGCTCGACGTCGCGGCTCGTGTCCCGCCGGCGGAGGAGCGACGAGCGGGCGAGCGTGGCCCGCACCGCGCCATCGGCCACCAGCACCCAGTCGCCGACGACCGGCTGCGGCTCGATCGACGCCAGCACCGGCACCGCCTCGAGCCCGGCGGCCGTCGCCACCGTGACGAGGGCCCCGTCGTGGCGGATCACCCGCCCCGGCACCGATTCGGCCCGCAGCTCCTCGGCCGCGGTGGCCGCCAACGCCGCCCACCGGTCGGACCAGCCGAGGGCAGGGAGCAGGTCGTCGTCCACGATCCCCCATCTTCCCATCAAGGGACCCCCAGCGACGCCGAAGGTGCTGGCGGACCTCTAGCCGACGACCTTGCTGAGGGTCTGGCCGAGGAGCTCGACCCGCCCCTCGATGTGGCCGTTGGCGGGGGCGGACACGGTGAAGCCGTCGATGCCGGTGGCCATCAGGTCGGAGAAGCGCTCGCCGATCTCGTCGGGGCTGCCGTGGGGGACCATGCCCCGCACGGAGGCCTTGCCGTCGTCGTCCATGGTGGTGACGTCGAGGCCCCGGGAGGCGAGGAAGGTGTCGAGGTCGGCGACGGCCTGGTCGTGGGTATCGGCGATGCAGGCCAGGGCCTGGTAGCTCACGGTGATCTCGGAGCGATCGCGCCCGAGAGCGTCGCAGTGGCCGGCGAGGGCGTCGAGCTTGCGGGGGATCTCGTCGGGCCCGCAGATGATGTTGGACTCGTCGGCGTACTGGGCCACGAGGCGCAGCGTCTTCTTCTCGCCGCCGCCGCCGATCATGATCGGGATCTTGGAGAGCGGGGCCGGCGAGTTGATGGCCTCGCTGACCTTGTACCAGCGACCGTCGAGCGACGGCTTCTCGCCCTTCAGCATCCCGGTGATGATCTGGAGCGACTCCTCCAGCTTCTCGAACCGCTCGGTGAAGGTGAGGAACTCGAACCCGAGCGAGTCGTGCTCGAGCTCGAACCAGCCGGCACCGATGCCGAGCTGGCCCCGGCCGCCCGAGACGACGTCGAGGGTGGTGACCGTCTTGGCCAGCAGGGCCGGGGCCCGATACGTGTTTCCGGTGACCAGGGCCGACAGCCGCACGGTCGAGGTGTGCTGGGCCAGCGCCGACAGGAGCGTGTAGCACTCCATCATCTCCAGCTCGGGCGGGCCGAGCATGGGCAGCTGGTAGAAGTGGTCCATCACCAGCACGGTGTCGAAGCCCGACGCGTCGGCCTCACGGGCCTGGCGGGCCACGGTGGCGAACAGGTCGGCGGGGCCGACGTCGGGA
>DASVEC010000443.1:0-11059 GCA_036380755.1 Iamia sp.
CCGGAGTGTGGCAGCCGCAGCGGGTCCGACGTCTCCACCCCGGTCGTCGGTCCCATCGTCGCCGACGTGGCCCCACCGTCGGCCCGGTTCGCCAGGGTCTGCTGCGTGGAGCTGGCCAGGTCTCGGGCGTCGTGGTAGTAGCGGGCCGATCGGAGCAGCTGCTCACCCGGCGGCTGCCAGTGCGTCCGATGCCGGGGCCGGACCGTCGGCAGGCGCATGCCTCGGGCCGGCCCGTACCGCCGGTTCGGTCGCCGCACCCTGGTCGGGTCGGGCCACATCAGGTGAGGTAGGTCTGGACGTTCAGCAGGTACGGGCAGGCGGTGGCGCTGATGAGCTTCACGTCGAGCGCTGCTCCGCCGGTCTCGATCGGCATCGACTGGTAGGGGCCGAGGTAGTTGAAGTCCCCGTTGACCGTCGGAGCTGCCGCCGTGCCCTTGAGCCCGTGGGAGATCGCCATGATCCCCGTGGCGTGCAGGTTCGTGACGACCACGACCCGGCTGGCCCGGCCCGCCAGGATCTCGATGGTGTCGACCGTGTTGGCCGTGAGCGTGGCGGACGCCCCCAAGTCGATGTTGCTGATGGTCGCCATGGAGCCTCCGGGCCGTGTCGCTGGCCCGATCGTACAGCCACCCCGGGTGACGGCCGGTCACGTCCGGCGGTCAGTCTCGAGCAGGCTCCAGGATCACCGTCATGCCATCGTCGGGGTGATACGTCCACCAGGCCGTCGCGAGCTCGCTCTCCGCCGTCTGTGTCCCGTCGAGCGCCCGGGTCTGGCCCATCCGGTCGAGGGTGCTGGCCGGGAAGTCGAGCGACTCCAGGAGGGCGGCGAGCGCTTCGGCTTCCTCGGGGGTCGGGTAGCCCCTCTCCCCGATGGTGAGCGACAGGCTCTCACAGCACGTGTCGGTGGAGGTCGGCGCCGCCAGCTCGAACGCTTCGGCTGCCTCCTCGAAGCGCTCGGCGTTGCTGGGAGCGGTGACCCTGGCGGGCACGGGGTCGACATCGGCGGCCTCAATGTCGTCGGAGCCGTAGGCCACGGCCGCCACGCACAGGCCGAGCCCGACCGCGGATGCGGTGACGATGACGGCCAGGCGTCGGCGGGACATGGGGGCGGGCGCGGCGGTGGGCACCCCGTGGGGTGGCGTGTCGTACATCTGGTTCGTCCTCCTACCCCGCTGAGGAGTGACGCTATGGGCTGGTGGTGGCCGGGTGGTATGAGCGGATCACCTCGGACGCGGAACGGCCGCCCCCATCCACGAGAGCGGCCGGACCTGTTGCATCGACTCCGGCAGGGGAGGACGATCCAACCTGCCGGGGCGGTGACGAGGCTACCTGGTTCCCCCGACCCGCCTGGCCGTCATCGTCTCCCACTCGACCTGGTAGTGCTCGGTGTCGGCCTCATCGTCGGCCCGCTGCCGCTCGTGGTGGTGGACCCACAGCGGGGTGCCCTGACTGCCCTCCCGGACCACGATGCCCCGACCCTCCTCGAAGGTGTAGGCGTGTCCGAGCGAGTGGATGGCGTGCTCCTGGTCGATCCGGTCGGCGATGCACCGGAGGAACCAGCCGGCCCGGGCCCGGAGGCCAGAGCGGTCCTCGGGTAGGACGATGGGGCCGACGGGCCAGCAGCGCTCCAGCCACATCCAGCGCAGGAGCCGACCGAGCGGGCCGTGGTGGCGCTCCGTCATCGCACCAGCCCCACGGCCTTGGGCCAGTAGGCCAGGTCCTTCGGATGGGCCCGAAACGAGTCCTCCGGGCCGTCCACGATGACGACGACGGCCTGACCGTCGAAGCGCAGCTCCACGCCGCGGATGGTGCCGAGGATCCCCCCGGTCATGGCGACAGGATCGCCGAGCCTCATCGTGCGGTCGGTGCCGGGGTAGGTGGGGTAGTCCATCACGGTGATGGGGGGCATGGTGTCTCCTCGGTGGTCGATTTCGGCCAGTTGAGGAAATGCGGATTTCCTGGCCAAGGGATGGGGTCAGCGGGCGAGGCCGTGGCTGGCGACGAGAAGGTCGAACTCCTCGGCCGAGCCGCCCCACCGGATGTACAGCCGCTCACGCTCGGCCATGGTCAGGGTGACGCCGCGCTCGGCCACCGAGAGCACCCGGGCCCGCCGACCGCGCCAGGTCGGGAAGTGGTCCTCGGTGGAGCGCTCGACGTCGCCGACGAGCTGCACCCGGTAGAGGTCGCCGCCGGCCTTGCTGGCATAGAACCGGGCGTACATGCGATCACTGGACGCATACACCCAGTCAGGTGGGGTGAGCGGATCAACCGTGGTGGAGACGCCCAGTGCTCGGGCCTCGCAGGTGGCGCAGCCATCGACGTGCCTGCGGTGAGCCTGGTTCGGGCGGATGATGTCGCCAGGGCCGAGGCCACCGACGCCACCATGGAACAGCGGAGGGCGGCGGCTCACCCGTCCCCCTCCCGCTCCAGCGTGACGTCGGCGGCTGGCCGGTAGGCCGGGCAACCGCAGTCCTCAAGGTCGGCGCCCGGGGCGGGCCGGGTGAGGATGGTGCATTCGCCGTCGGCCTGGTCGCCGTCGTGGACGTCCTGGTGATGGCCACACAGGCACGGACCCCGGTCCGGCGGCAGGTTGCCGGTGTCGGCGATAGTCGAGGCGATCTGCTGGGCCTCGTTCAGGGCGGTGGCCAGAGCCCTGGCGGCCTGTGTGGCGTCGGCCAGGGCGATGCGGGCGGCGGCGATCGCGGCGTCTGGGGTCTGATAGCGGGCTTGGCCGTGCTCGTCGAGCCGGAGCCGGCCGAGCTCGGCCCGTGCCGCCAGGCCGTTGGACAGGTGGTCGGTCACCTCGGTCAGGACCCGGGCCGATGCGGCCAGGTCGCGGATGGTCGGATAGATGCCCTCGGCGACGGGCTCGCTGCCGGCGTCCCAGCCGGCCCGGGTCAGCTGGTCGAGAGCGGTCTCGACCTGCCTGGCGTGCTCGGCGATGGTCACGGCTCCCGCTCCAGCGTCACGATGCCCCCGTTCGTGGCCGCAGCGGCCAGGGCGGCGGCCAGCGCACGCAGCTGCTCCACCTCCTCCCGGTCGGTGCCGGCCACGGACAAGCCGATGGATGCGCCGAAGATCCGGCCCCTGAGCCAGGGATCTTGGAGGGACTGATCCGCCCACTCCTCGGGCGGCGCCAGCACCTCCACCACCTCGGCCGCGTGGCCCGTCAGCCGGCCCGTGACGTCGTCGGCGGCCCGCCAGCGGTAGGCGGTCATGTGTCCGACCTCCGGAGGTCGATGCCGACGCTCTCCCACATGTGCGACGGGCACATCGCCATCAGGAACGTCTCGACCTCGCCATCCTCGGCGCCCCGCTCGATGAGGCGCAGCACCCGCTCCAGCGTCTTCAGCTCGCCATGAACGGCCGCCCGGATCGCGGGGTCTGTTCTCGGCGTGTGCCGGTCTTGGTAGTGCTGGCGTCCACGGATGGCGGCTCGGAGCGCCCGCTCCAGCTCCGCCGCCCTCGCCTCGGCTGTCATCGCCTCGGTCTCGCTCACGGCTCGATGTCCTCCCACTCGGTGACCCGGCGGGACTGGAGTACGAGCCAGGGGTGGGCCTCGACGTTGGCCCGGTAGTAGTCGACCGTGGCCGGGTCGCTGGTGGCCGCCATGAGCGGGAGCGGCCCTCCCTCGGAGTTGACCACCCGGTACTCGGTCGTCGTGGCCGGCTCAGGACCCGGGTTGCCGAGCTGGCGTCTGGCTTCCTCGGCGGCGGCGATGATTCGGTCGATCTGGTCGGGCTCCCAGATCATCAGCTTGTCGGGCCGAGCAGGGTCGATGACGCCACCGGCGTAGATCTGGGGGCCATGAGGCCCTTTGACGACATCGACGGTGGTCACAGCTCCACCTCGTTGCCCTCGGCGTCGAAGTACCGGACGTAGGCGCTGAGCCGCTCGGCGGCCAACTCGAACGCCATCTCCTGGTAGCTGGCGACCGTCAGCCCTTCGAGGGGCTGGGCGTCCCCCGGCGTGGCCGCCATGTCGCCACCGTCGAAGGCCCAGCCGATGGCGTAGGACACGGCGCCGTGGGCGGCGGGGTCGATCTCATTCTCGGTCATGTCACTGCTCCTGGCTCGGGGTCGATGAGGGGTAGGGCGATGGCGGCCACGGTGACGGCGAGGACCACGGCCAGCAGCTGCTGGCCTGGGCCGCCGGGCACGTCGAAGGTGGCGGAGATCTGGCTGGCCTGGACGGCCACGGCGGAGACGATGCGGACGACCAGCACCACCAGTGTGGCGGCCAGCGCCGCAGCGATGCCGGGCAACAGCACCAGGGGCGTCAGATCGTGGCGGGTGGCGGTGGCGACGACCACGACTCAACCCTCCCCGCAGACGTCGCAGGGGTGATCCACCTGGTCGGTCTGGCGCCAGGGGCGGGGGGTGTGGGCGTCGTCGGCGTACTGCTCGAAGCACTCGGGGTGGGCGTACATGACGAACGTGGCGCCGTCGGTGGCGTTGTACTCGTAGACCTCATCGGTGGTGGTGGTCACGGTGGTGGCTCCTGCGGGTGAAGTGGGCGGCCGGTCTCCCGGCCGCCCCTGGTGGTCAGCGGCCCTTGCGGGCGGTGGTGCGTTCGACGAGGTCCCTCATGCCTTCGAGGGTGGCGCCGGCCTTGCGGGCCCTGAACTCCTCCCGGCCCTTGGCCCAGTGGCCTTCGATCTGCCGGTCTCGGTCGGTCTGGTCGGTGTGCTTCGTGCTCATGTCTCCATCTTGCCCCGCCCCACTCCAGATGTCAACAGTAGGGACGTAAATAGTCCCCAGTAGTGACACTGCAGACTGACCGCCTGGCTCAGCCGACCCGGCCCTCGACCGCATCGGCCGGGGCCGGATCGGCGACCCAGGAGCGGGCCTCCAGCTTGGCCAGGATCGTGCCCCGGCTGGAGTGGAAGCCCTTCCGGCCGGCGTAGTGCGGGTACCGCTTGCCGTGCTCCTCGCCGAGCATCGTCCAGAAGGTCTCAGCCTCCGGGCCGGTCAGGCCGGCCTTGATCTCGGCGTAGGCGGCGCTCATGGTGAGCCCGTCGTTCTGAGCGACGAGGTTGGCTGCCCACTCTTCGAGGAGGGGCATGCACCGCTGGGCCTTGGTCTCAATGTTGGCCTGGTGCCGGTAGGAGGTGAAGCGGGGGCGGCGGGTCGTGCTCATGCCCTTACTGTACCTGATAGGGACATCTATAATCCATGGGATCCACTACCTATGCCCCCGAAGTTGACATAGCCGGACGGCATGTCCATACTAGGGACATGAGCACGACCACCCCCGCCGACAGCACCACGATCGACTTCCTCACCGACGTCGAGTGGACCCACCCCGAAGCCATCGAGCTGATCGGGCTCGCCCGCAACCTCGGCCCCGACGCCGAGAACGGCCGAGCCGTCGCCATCGCCGTGGCCGCCAAGAAGGAATGGGGCGTAGGCGACGAGCTGACCAGCGAGGCCCACCGCCGGCTGATCCTCACGGCTGAGCGCTACGGCACCATGCAGCCCGAGTGGCGGGCCAAGCTCATCGAAGTCCACCGCCTGGACGACCTCTGCCCCCTCCACCTGCTCGACGCCGACCGCGACGGCGTGTTCCGCTGCTGCGACGAAGAGGACGCCTGATGCGATTCGTCGTTGCCGGCACTCGCTACCGCTCCAGCACCTACGCCACCCCCGAGCCCGGCGCCGGTGAGCGCATCGCCCAGCGGGACGCGGCCAGCCGCAAGCTCGACCTGATGCGGCGCGACGAGATCGCCCGGCACGCCTGCGACTGGCGGGCCTGCGAGGTGGCCGACTGCCCGAACAACCGGCCGGCCCCGAAGGAGGACCAGCAGTGACGACAGACGCCTACGATGGGGACATGGCGAATCCCCCCAAGACGCTCGACGACTTCCCCAACGCTCAGGCGTGGCTGGAGAACATCCGGGAGCGGCGGGCCGACTACCCATCCAAGGACGAGATCCAGGCGGCGCTCGATGCGGCGTTCGACGCCGGATTCAACATCGTGCAGGCCGGGAGGATGATGGGCATCAGCCGCAAGCAGTTCTACCAGGGCAAGTACGACCTGACGAGGAACCCGAACAGCCGCACGGCTGCCAGCAACGGTGAGGCGGAGTGATGGCCCGCTACGCCGCCGACACGGAGGTCTCCTCCGGTCGGAGCCGTGACGAGATCGAGCGCACCCTGGCCCGCTATGGCGCCGACCAGTTCGCCTACGGCTGGGATGGCACCCGGTCCATGATCCAGTTCCGAGCCCACGACCGCCAGGTCCGCTTCGTGCTCGACATGCCCGACCGGCATGACCCCGAGTTCACCGAGACCCCCACCGGCAAGCAGCGGGCCGAGGCCGCCGCCGAGAAGGCGTGGGAGCAGGCCGGCCGTCAGCGCTGGCGGGCCCTGGCTCTCGTGGTCAAGGCGAAGCGGGCCATGGCCATGATGGTGCGAACATTCTCAGACGCGGTTGAGCCCAACTATGGGACAGAGATCCCGCTGGAAGACGTGGAGCCGGTCGTGGAGGACGGCCAGCTTGTCGGCTGGCAGGATCGCCGCAAGGGCCGAGCGTCCGCCGTCCTGTTCGGCCACGGCTCCGGCCTGCCGGTCTCCAAGTCGCTGGCCACCCCGGCCGCCAGCAACGGAGAGGTGGGAGTGATGGGCGACGAGGACTGGGTGACGGACGAGGTGATCGAGCACGTCATCAGCCAGGCCGAGGCCGGCCAGGCCGCCCAGGCGTTCGGCCTCTTCGGCGCCCGCATGGCCGATGTGGGTCTGGATGAGCTGCCCGGCCCAACGCTCGCCGATCTCAACGCCGCCTGTGACGAACTGGCCGCCCTCCTCCGCGAGCGGACCCCGAGCACGGCCGACATCGAGGGCTTCCAGGCCAGGTGGACCGAGACGCTCGGCCCCGGCTTCGTGGAGTGGGCCGGCCGCCAGATCGCAGCAGGAGGGGAGGCGACCCCGCCCCACTGACCGCTACCCTCCACCTCGTCATGATCCGACGAAGCCGGCCGCCCTCGTGGTGGCCGGCTTCTTCGCGCTCCGGACTAGGGAACCATCACGCCATGTGAACGGCCGTCACGGACGGTGGTGGTAGAGTGCGGGGCGTGACCCGCCGCCACCCCGCCACGCCATGCCGCGCCAGCGCAGCGACGTAGACCCCGCACTCTCCCTCAAGCGGTCCATCGCAGGCCGAAGCGGCGCCCGGTCACGGTGGGCCACACAGATGGCAAACGGTGGCTCCCACCAGGCCCGACACCCCGGCGACACCGGCAGCAAGACGTGGTACCGGATGGCAAACAGCGCCACCGCCCGCCGCACCATCGTCGACATCTACGGCGAGATTGGCTTCTACGGCGCCACCGCCGACGAGTTCGTGGCCGCCCTCCGTGAAGTCGACGCCGACGAGATCGAGCTGCACCTGTCCAGCCCCGGCGGTGACGTCTTCGAGGGCCTCGCCATCTACCAGGCCCTGCTCGACCACCCGGCCTTCATCGACGTCCAGATCGACTCGCTGGCCGCCTCGATCGCCTCCGTGATCGCCCAGGCCGGGGACCGGATCACCATCGCCGGCAACGCGCAGATGATGATCCACGACGCCATCGGCTGGTGCAACGGCCAGGCCATCGACATGCGCACCACCGCCGACCTGCTCGACCGGGCCTCCGACAACATCGCCGCCGTCTACGCCGAACGGTCCGACCGGGGCACCCCCAAGTCGTGGCGCAAGGCGATGGTCGCCGACGGGCTCATGGGCACCTGGTTCGGAGCGCAGGAAGCCGTCGACATCGGCCTGGCCGACACGATCTCCAAGGCCGGCAAGCGGGGCGGCAACGACCCCGAAGCGCAGTGGGCCGGCTCGCTCACCGCCCGCTACCTGGAGCGCATGGAGGCCAGGGCCTCGATCCTCGACCGCATCGAAGCCGCCCGGGTCACCAACGCTGAGGGTGACGACGAGGACGAGGACGACGAGGAGCAGCCGGAGCGGGACCACGTGACCGACTGCACCCAGCCCGCCGACGGATGCGACTGCCCCGTGGCCGCCGCCGAGGACGACGAGGACGAGGACGACGGCGAGGAGGCGTTCCCGGAGAACGCTGCGCCGGCCGAGGACGTCGAGATCGACGACGACGCCATAGAGGCAGCTCTCGCCGGCTCGCCGCTCCGTGGCCGTGCCGCCCTCCTCCAGGCCGCCGCCGAGGTGTTCGAGCCAGACGTCGAGCTGCTCGAAGCCTGCCTGGAGCTCGCGGCCAAGGACGCTGTCCGCCTCGACCCCGAAGCGATCAGCCGGGGCGCTGCCGGCACGTTCCGACCCAAGACCGACTTCCTCGTCCACGCCCTCGAAGCCGGCGACACCGACGCTGCCCGCGCCGACGCTGCACGGGCCGCCGCATCGTTCGAGCCCGACGGCCACCGACTGGCCGCCTCGCTCGACGACCGCCCCGCGTTCCCACGCACCGGGCAGACCGACCACGACCCGCTGACCGACCTCCAGCGGCGAACCCGATCCCTACTGGAGGCCATGCAGTGACCACCGCAGTCGACGACCTCGTGATCCCGGACACGCCAGCCGGGTTCGAGGACATGCTTGCTGATCCCAAGCGGATGAAGGCCATCTACCTCGACCTGGCCAAGGGCGGGGAGAAGTTCGACGCGTTCGTCCAGCAGTACGCCAAGCACGTCCTCAAGCGCGACACCGACATCGCCACCCAGGTGCGCGACGAGGTTCAGAAGGGGATCACCAGCTTCCTGCGCACCCAGCAGGAAGAGGGCTTCACCCCCGTGGCCCCGATCAACCTGGACCACGAGCGGGTCAGCCGGACCGGCCCGTCGATGGACGCCCGGTCGGCCAACAAGGCCGGCCTGTTCAACCCCCGGGCCATGGGCGCCCCGCTCGACTCCGAGTTCCCGTCCGGCCCGACCGGTCTCGCCGAGTGCCTCCAGATGGTGTGGAAGGCGCACAAGCGGTCCACGTCGGCCTCCGACGACGTGAAGCTGAAGCGGCTCCGCAACGCCTTCTCCGGCGACGTGCCCAGCGACGGCGGCTTCCTCATCCCCGAGTCGCTCCGCTCCGAGGTGCTCCGGGTCGCGCTCGAGACCAGCATCGTGCGGTCCCGAGCTCGGGTGATCCCGATGGAGACCCTGACCGTCGCCTTCCCGGCGATCGACACCACCACCAACTCCGGCTCGGTGTACGGCGGCATCACCACCACGTGGGCCGAGGCCGGCTCCGACCTGTCGCTGGCCGACTCCAGCCCGAAGTTCCGGCGGGTGCAGCTGCACGCCCGGAAGCTGATCGCCTTCACGAAGGTCGACCAGGAGCTGGTGGCGGACTCGATCGTCAGCTTCCTGCCGTTCATCTCGGAGATCTTCCCGGAGGCCCTGGCCTACGAGGAGGACTACGCCTTCCTCACCGGTGACGGCGTCGGCAAGCCGCTGGGCATGCTGCGCACCACCAACCCGGCGATGGTGACCGTCGCCGCCGAGGCCGGCCAGACCCGGACGAGCAACGCCATCACCTGGACGAACATCGTCAGGATGTTCCCCCGGATGCTGCCCCAGAGCCTCAACCGGGCGATCTGGGTCGTCACCCCCGATGCTTTCCATGAGCTGGCCACCATGGCCCTGTCGGTCGGCACCGGCGGCTCGGCGATCTGGCTGACCAACGGCGCCGACGCCGCCCCGATGACCATCCTCGGCCGGCCCGTGCTGATCAGCGAGAAGACCCCGGGCACGCTCGGCTACCAGGGCGACATCAGCTTCGTCGACCCGGCGTTCTACTTGGTCGGCGACCGGATGGCGATGAGCGTGAGCGCCTCGGAGCACGCCGACTTCGATACCGACCAGATCGCCTACAAGGTGGTCGAGCGTGTCGACGGCCGCCCGTGGCTCTCCTCGGCCATCACCCCCCGCAACGGCGGTGCGGCCATGTCCCCGTTCGTCCAGCTGGCCACCCGCCCGGCCTGAGAAGGAGCTGACTGATGACCGTACGTGAGGGCCTCGGCCGAATCTTCAACGTCGTCTACCCGGCAGACGACGTGTACATCAACCTGAGGGACTGCACGAGCGTCGCGTTCGTCGTCCACGAGGTCGACGGGGCCACTCAGGCCACCGTCACCTTCTCCGACGACGCCTCCGGCACGACCACCTCCACCCCGGACGTCATCGATCACTACTACGGCTCCTCGCCCGACCAGGACAACTCAGGCGAGTGGCACAAGACGACCCAGACGGCGGCCGAGCTCGTGACCCCGGCCGACACGACCGAGGACCTGGCCGTCATCGAGGTCAACGACGAGATGGCGCCCGACGGCATGCGCTACGTCAAGGTGACGGCCGACGGCAGCGCGACGGTGCTCGCCATCCTCCACGGGCTCCAGGAACAGCGGGACCCCGCCAACCTGCCGTCTCCGAGGGTCTGACATGGGCCACCAGATCAACACCGGAGGCTTCTCCGAGACCCTGCTGCTGTTCAACGGCGGCAAGCTCGTCAACCGGGCCACCGACACGCTTCCGCAGACGGCCGACGAGGCCCTGTTCACCATCACCGGTGGCCGGGTGCTGCTCGTCGCTCTCGTTGGCGAGGTCACCACGGCGATTCAGGCTCAGGCCAACAACACGAAGCTGAAGCACAACCCGACGGCGACCGGTGCCGACCGGGATTTGTGTGCCGTGCTCGACATCACCGGCGACGCTGTGGGCGAGCAGTACACCATCAGCGGCACGGTCGGTGACGCCCTGCGGTCGTCGCTGCTGAGCAGCAACGCCGTGCTCGACAAGCCGCTGCTGCTGTCGGCCGGCGACATCGAACTGGACTGCGCCGCCAGCAACACCGGCTCCGTGAAGTGGTCCCTCGTCTACGTGCCCTTCGATGAGGGCGCATCGGTGGCGGCTGCCTGATGTACGTCTGCTCGAACGCCGAATGCGGGAAGCTGTGGGGCGCGTGGATGGCCACGTGCCCCACCGACGGCTCGCCGCTGCGGGAGTTCGGGACGGACAACGCCGACTTCGACCGGCCCGAGCTGGCGAAGTTCCCGCTGCGCCACGCGTACGAGGCTCAGCACTTCGGCCGGGCGGCGGTGACGGGGCACGCG
>DASVEC010000444.1:0-3708 GCA_036380755.1 Iamia sp.
GACATGGTCTCCACCGCCGTCCCCGGCCTGCGCGACATCGTCGTCCTGGGCAAGGTCAAGCAGATCGAGCAGCGGATGGCCAACGGAGACGAGACGGCGCCGGACCTGATCGTCATCGACGCCCCCGCCGCCGGCCACGCCATCACCTTCCTGCGCTCGGCGCGGGGGTTGCTCGACGCCGTGCGGGTCGGCCCGATCCAGTCCCAGGCCAGGGACGTCCAGGCGATGCTCTCCGACGGCGAGCGCACCCAGGTCGTGCTGGTGACGCTGCCGGAGGAGACGCCGGTCAACGAGCTGGTCGAGACGGCGTTCAGCCTGGAGGACGAGGTCGGCGTGAGCCTCGGGCCCGTCGTCGTCAACGGCCTGTACCCGTCGCTCGACGGATTGGACGAGGACCCGGCCGCGGCGGCCAAGGAGGCGGGCACGTCGCTGCGCAAGGGCGAGGCGGCCTCGCTGGCCGAGGCGGCCGACTTCCGCCGCCACCGCATCGCCCTCCAGGCCGAGCAGCTGGCCCGGCTCGACGAGACCCTGCCCCTCGCCCAGGTCCACCTGCCCTTCCTGTTCGAGGCCGAGCTCGACCCCGCCGGGCTGGCGATCCTCGCCGACGCCGTGCTGGCCGGGCTGGCCGCGGCCGGGGCCACGACGTGAGCGAGCGGCTGGTGCCCGAGGATCTGGGCCAGCTCGTCGACGAGGCCGAGATCGTCATCTGCTGCGGGTCGGGCGGCGTGGGCAAGACCACCACCGCCGCCGTGCTCGCCCTCCAGGCCGCCCAGGACGGGCGCCGGGCCGTCGTGGTCACCATCGACCCGGCCCGGCGGCTGGCCGACGCCCTCGGGCTGGAGGGGATCGGCAACACCCCGACCCGCATCGACGGCGACTGGAAGGGCGAGCTCTCGGCCGTGATGCTCGACACCAAGTCGACCTTCGACGCCGTGGTGACGAGGTACGCCGCCGACCCGGAGCAGGCCGAGCGCATCTTGTCGAACCGCTTCTACAAGAACATCTCCGGCGCCCTGTCGGGCACCCAGGAGTACATGGCCATGGAGAAGCTCTACGAGCTCCAGGCCGACGACTCCTTCGACCTGGTGGTGGTCGACACCCCGCCGACCCGCCACGCCCTCGACTTCCTCGACGCCCCCAAGAACCTCACCCGCTTCCTCGACCACCGCCTCTACCGCATCCTCACCGCCCCCACGCGGGGCGTGATGAAGGCGGTGAACAAGGCGGCCACGTCGTTCATCCGCCAGGTCACCAAGGTCGTGGGCGCCGAGGTGTTCGACGACGCCATCGCCTTCTTCCAGGCCTTCGAGGGCATGGAGGACGGCTTCCGGGAGCGGGCCGACGCCGTCCTCCAGCTGCTCGACGACCCCCGCACCGCCTTCGTGCTGGTGGCCTCGCCCCGCCGCGACACGGTGGAGGAGGCCCGCTTCTTCGCCGAGAAGCTGGCCGAGTCCGACATCCCCGTCGCCGGCCTGGTGGTGAACAAGGTCCACCCCCTCTTCAGCGACCAGTTGCCCGAGGCCCTGCGCGAGCGGGCCCGCACCCTCGACGGCACCGACCTCGGCGGCCTCTACGCCAACCTGGCCGACTTCGCCCTGATCCGCTCCCGCGAGGACGACCACCTCGTGGGGCTGGCCGAGCAGGTCGCCCCGGCGCCGGTGGCCCGGGTGCCGTACCTGCGCTCGGACGTCCACGACCTCGACGGCCTGGCCGAGATCGGCTCCCACCTGTTCGCCGAGGGCTAGCGCCGTTGCTGGCCTGCGGGCTCGCGCCCGTTGCTGGCCTGCGGGCTAGCGCCCGTTGCTGGCCTGCGGGCTAGCGCCCGTTGTCGATCAGGGCGATCAGCACGGCGAGGTCGGCGATCTGGGCCGCCTTGTCGGCGACGGTGAAGCGGCCCCGCGACACCGTCTCGAGCGCCACCGGCTCGAGGGCGGGGAAGGCGAGCCGCTCGATCTCGGCCCACGGCAGCGGCCGGTGGCCGTGGACCCACAGCTCGTGGGCGGTGGCCGAGATGCGGTCGAAGTCGACGGTGTCACCGCCGGCGAGACGCTGGCGCACGATGGCCAGCCGCACCGCCGTGCTCGCATCGGTCGCCGCCCGGCACAGCACCGCCAGCGGGCTCGACCGGTCGATGCTCCCCGTCGTCCACCGAGCGCCGCGCCGGACGAAGGTCCACTCGGCCTTGCCCTTCAGCGGATCGCTCCCCACCTCGTCCCACGCATCGCCGGTGAAGACCTGGGTGGTCGCGTAGGGCAGCACGACGGTGCCGTCCCTGTCCTCGACGACGAGGCCACCCTCGTGGCGATGGGCCCGCCGGCCGGTGTCCTTGCGCTTGCGCAGGCCACCGAGGACGGCGGCCTCTTCGACGGGTTGTCCGACCTCGGCGACGTCGACCCCGTCGTCCACGCCCCGATCTTGTCAGCCGGGGGTGGCGGCGGTGAGGACCGCCGCGGCGGCGGCGACCGTCTCCTCCACCGGGACCAGGCGGTCGAAGCCGGTGGTGTGGAGCAGGCGAGTGAGGGTCGGCCGCCCGCAGGCCACGGCGACCTCGCCGCCCGACTCACGGGTGCGACGGATGCCCCCGATCAGGGCCCCGAGACCGGCCGAGTCCATGAAGGGCACGTTGGAGAGGTCGATGAGCAGGTGGGACGCCGACGCCACGTCGCTCAGCACCTCGCGGAAGTCGCCCACCGTGTAGGCGTCGAGCTCTCCGACCGGACGGCACAGGGTGTAGCTGGCGGTGGAGGCGACCTCGATCTCGAGCACGGGACTTGGGGCTCCTGGTCCGGGGGCGACGGGCGGGCTGGGGCCGGGCTCCGCCGGAGCCCCATCAGCCGGTTGGCCATGGTACCGGTCGGGGCGCCCGTGACTCGGGGTCGCGTCCCAGGGGTCGTGGCCTCCGACGACCCGAGGGTAGGGTCCGACCGTGCGCACCGTGCTCCTGGCCACCGACGCCGACTGGATCGCCGACGAGGTCGATGCTGCGCTCACCGACGACGACGTCGAGGTCCTGCGCATCCGCACGGGGGCCGAGGTCGTCGACGTCACCGCCGACCTCGAGCCCGACCTCGTGGTGCTCGACCTGCAGATCGGCAACATGGGCGGGATGGCGGCCTGCATGGCCCTCCACCTGGAGGAGGGCGCCGGTCGGCTCGAGCCGGTGCCGGTGCTCATGCTCCTCGACCGGCCCCACGATGTCTTCCTGGCCAAGCGGTCGCAGGCCGACGGCTGGATCACCAAGCCCCTCGACCCCTTCCGCCTCCGTCGGGCGGCCCAGACCCTCCTGGGCGGCGGCGAGTGGCACGACGGCGAGGTCGATCCCGCGGCCGACGCCGTGGCCCCCTGACCCACCTCCTCGCGTCGGTGGCCCGGTGGGTCGCTACGCGTTGGAGACGGACCGGCCGACGGAGGTAGGGTCGCCGTTCCACACACGGGGTGTGGCGCAGCTTGGCAGCGCGCTTCGTTCGGGACGAAGAGGTCGTGGGTTCAAATCCCGCCACCCCGACCAGAAGGTTCAGGCCGACGCCGTCCGGTGCTCCGGGCGGCGTTCGTCGTGTTCCACGGGGTCGGGGTCGAGGAGGCCGAGAGCGCAGACGAGGAGCAGGGCGAGGACGGCGGCGAGGGTGGGGCTCGACGACAGGCGCAGGGTCCAGTCGGCGTCGAGGGCGGCGGCGGACGGGAAGTCCATCGGCACCGCGAGGAGCACCA
>DASVEC010000445.1:0-7591 GCA_036380755.1 Iamia sp.
CGGCGAGGACCGGTGGGACGTCGGCCGCCCCGTCGCCGCGGAGCAGCGCGGCCGTCTCCTCGGGACGGAGCTCGAGATCCTCCCCGTCGACCTCGACCAGCCTCCCCGCCAGGCGGAGGCGCCCGATCGACAGCGGCACACGGCCCCCGGCCACGATCACGATGTGGAGGTTGTCGGGGACGTAGCGCAGGAGCGACAGCAGCAGGCCGCTCGCGGCGCTGTCCCGGAGCTCCGCCACGTCGTCGAGCACGAGCGTGAGGTCGGTGGGGGACCCGCCGACGGCGGCGAGCAGCTGGACCAGGAGGTCCTCCGCCTCGTCCGGCGTGGCCGGCCGTCGGGTCGCCGCCGCTCCCGGCTCCCGGTCGAGGCCGGCCCGCAGCGTCGTCGCCAGCCGCCGGGGATCGCGGTCGCCGCGGTCGAGCGTCACCCAGGCCGGTGACGGCTCCCTGCCGCGGGCCCACGCGGCCACGGCCGTCGTCTTGCCGCTCCCGGTGGGACCGTGCACGACGATCAGCGGGACGTCCGTCGCCGCGTCCAGCTGCTGCGACAGGCGCGGGCGCGCCACCTCGCCGCGCCGCGCCCCGGGGATGACGAGCTTCTGGGTGTACGTGGGAGCCGGGGCCATGCGCCCTCTCATGGTGCGATCTGTCGTTCGCCACCCGGCCCCCGCAGGGATGATCCCCCGAGGTGGGTGGCACCGCATCACCCGTCACGGGTGATGCGGTCACCTCCTGTCACGACCACGATGCGTGGGGTGGGCACGCTCCCGCTCGTCGCGGCCAAGCTCGCCGCCCCCATCCCGCCCGGCACGCTGCTGGATCGCGAGCGACTGTACCGCCGTCTCGACCACGGCCTGGGGGCCCGGCTGACGCTCGTCGTGGGCCCGGCCGGGGCCGGCAAGTCCGCCCTGGTGGCCGGCTGGACCGCCAGCCGGTCCGCCGCGCTGGACCGGGCCTGGGTCAACGCCGATGCCGGGGACACGTCGATCCGCCTGATCCGCCACATCGGCGCCGCGGTGGGCGGTCCGCGGAGCGCCACCGCCCTGGATCCCAGCCGGTCGGGGCTCCACACCGATCTCGTCCGGCGGGTCGGCCGTCGCCTGGTGATCGTGGTGGACGACGTGCACCTGCTCCGCTCGCGCCACGCCCTCGAGCTGCTCGGCGCCCTCGCCGCCGAGTCCCCGCCCCACGTGCACGTCGTGCTCGTCAGCCGCTCCGACCCGCACGTGGGCACGACGTGGCGGACCGGCCCGGCCGATGTCGTCGAGATCCGCGGGCACGACCTCCGGCTGACCGACGCCGAGGTCGCCGAGATCGTCCGGGGCCACGACGGCGTCGACCTCGACGAGGAGGGCTTGGCCGAGATCACCGACAAGGTGGACGGGTGGGCCGCGGGCCTCCAGCTGGCGCTGGGGGCCATGGCGCGCAGCGACGACCCGGTCGAGATCGCCCGCACCTTCGGGGCGTCGACCCCGGCGGTGGCCGACTACCTCCTGGACGAGGTCCTCGACCAGCTCGACCCGAACGAGCGGGCCCTCCTCCTCGACGCCTCGGTGCTCGAGGATCTCACCGGGCCGGATCGCCGCCGGGCGACGGGACGGGACGACATCGACGACGTCCTGTCGTCCCTGGCCGACCGGAACCTGCTGATCGAGCGCTACACCGACGACTCGTTCCGCTGCCACCCCCTCCTCCGCCAGCTGCTCCAGCTCCGCCTCCGCCAGGAGGACGAGGCCCGGTTCGTGCGGCTGCACCGGCTGGCGGCCGGCGGCGCCGAGGTCCGGGGCGACCTGGCCGGGGCGGTGGAGCACCTCCTCGTCGCCGGCGCGCCGCGGGCCGCCCTCGCCCTCTGCCGGCGCCGCGCCCCGGCCTTCTTGGCCGCGGGTGCCGGGCCGCTGCTCGTCGAGTGGCTCGGCCGGCTGCCGGACCACGACCTCGACGCCGACGAGCAGCTCGCCATCGCCGCCCTGCTGCTCGATGCCGGGGACGTGATCGGGTGCGCTCTCCGTCTCGAGCGGTGCCGGCCCACCGTGGGGGCCGAGCCGTCCCGGGAGATGGCCCGGCGTCTCGTGCAGCTCCAGGGCGAGTGCCACCACCGGCTGGGCGAGCCGGAGCCGGCGCTCGCGTGTGCCCGCCGGGCGCAGGCCCTGGCCGGCGGGCCCCGGCCCCCGCCGGAGACGGCCGCCCCGATGGCGTTCGGGCTGCTGTGGGAGGGCCACATCGAGGCCGCCCGGGACGCCCTCGCCCCGGCGCCGGCGGGCGACCCGGTGACGCTCGGCCTGGCCGCCCGGATCGCGGTCGAGGCCGGCGACCTGCCCGAGGCCGCGGCGCTGGTGCGCCGGGCCGTCGTCGCCGAGGAGACCCCGCTGGCCCCCGGGGACGTGTGCCTGCACGCCCGGGTGGCCCATGCCCAGCTGGCAGTGGAGCGCCTGGACGAGCCCGACGCCGAGGAGGTGGTCGAGGCGCTCATCGCCGAGGCGACTCGGCGCGGGTCGCGGGGCGCGGCCGTGGTCGGGCTGTGCCTGCGGGCGCGCGTCCGGTGGACGCGGATCTGCGTCTCGGCGGGCATCGGTGCCCTGGGCTACCGGAGCCACGTCGGTCTCGATCGCCCCCTCGGTGCCCTGGTGCAGGCCCGGCTCGACCGGACCGAGGCCCGGCTGCTCGTCGAGGCCGGCGACCTCGCCGAGGCGCACCGTCTCCTCGACGGCAGCCCCGCCGACCGGGCCACGGCCGTGCTGCGGTGCCGGGCGTGGGCCGCGGCGGGCGACGTCGGCCGGGCCCTGGCGGAGCTGGAGGCGCTCGGGAGCGGCGGCGAGGGCGGGGCCGCGGTGGCGCGGGCCCGAGCCCGGGTGCTGGCCGACGACGGCGACGACCGGGCGGCGGCTGCGGTGGCCGACCTCGTGGCCGACCCGGCGACGCGCCACCTGCGGCGCACGTACCTCGAGGAGGGCGAGCGCTTCGACGCCGTCCTCCGGGCGTCGGGCCGGGAGGGGGAGGCCATCGCCGCCGAGCTCGACGGGGCCCGCCGGTCGACCGCGGTGACGGCCCTCAGCACGCGGGAGCTGACGGTGCTCCAGTACCTCCCCACCCGGCTGACCAACCAGGAGATCGGGGTGCAGATCTTCGTGTCGGCGAACACCGTCAAGACGCATCTCAAGAACCTGTACCGCCGGCTCGGTGTCGGGAGCCGGGACGAGGCCGTGCGGCGGGCCCGCGAGCTCGGGCTGCTGCCGCCGGGCCGGGACGATGCCCTGGCCCGCTTCACGACGGCGGCGCTCGGCCCGGCGGAGGGAGGTCGGTCTCCAGCGCCAGCAGCTGCAGGCCCAGCTCACCGATGCGGGTGATCACGGCGTCGACGTCGGTGGCCACGCCCTCCAGGACGGTCGTCCCGCCCTCGACCCGGGCGACGAGGGGGGAGAACGCGGCGACGAGGGCCGGTCCCAGCTCGCCCTGCACGACGACCGTCACCCGCCGCGGCGCAGCGCTCGGCGGCATCGGTCCCTTGTCGCGCCCGAGGCCCGGTGCCGGCCTCACCCCGGCCGGGTGAGGGTGGACGCTCAGCCCGCCTGCACGGTGTGGAGGGCGTAGGCCAGGGTGAACCCCGCCGCCGTGACCAGGCCCACGAGGCGGCCCTCGGCGGCGAAGGCCTCCGGCATCATCGTATCGGCCAGCATGCAGATGATCGCCCCGCCGGCGAAGGCGAGGGTGAAGGCGATGACGCCCGGGGCGGCGCCGTCGAAGGCGACGTAGCCCACCAGGGCGGACAGGGCCGACACGAGGAGGACCGCGGCCCACAGCAGCAGGACCCGACCGCGTGTCCACCCCGAGGAGAGCAGCCCGCTCGACGCGGCCAGCCCCTCGGGCAGGTTCGACAGGAACACGGCGGCGATGAAGGCGACGCTGATGCCGTCGCCCCGGAGGAGCCCCAGCCCGAGGACCATCGACTCGGGGATGCCGTCGAGCACGGCCCCGAGGACGATCGCCAGGCCCGACCCGTCGGCCTGGGCACCGTCGGAGGCCTTCCGGTGGTCGCCCCCCATCCGGTCGATGACGGCGTCGCCGAGGAAGAACACGATGGCGCCGGCGAGCAGCCCGGCGGTGACGCCCGTCCCGCCGGCCGACGTCTCGGACGCCTCCTCGACGAGGTCGAAGGCGACGGCGCTGATGAGCACGCCGGCTCCGAAGGCCATGACGGCGCCCAGCACCCGGCGGGGGACCGGGGTCACCATGGCGGCGCCGGCGCCCAGCACGAGGGCCGATGCTCCCGCCGCGCCCCACCCGAAGGCGGCCAGCGCGCTCAGCTCCGGCTCCGCGGTGGGCGCATCGCTCCATGGTCGTCCACCGGCGCAGTTGGCGCGGCCACCCGCCGCGGGTGAGGCCGAGCGCGGGGCCCACCGTCCATCGTGCTCGGGTGTCCCGGTTCCTCGCCGCGCTCCCGCTCGTGGTGGTCATGATCGCCGGGCCCCAGATCGTCTCGGCGGTGCTGCTGGCCACCAGCGAGCGGGCCAAGGTGGTCTCGGCCGCCTACCTCGTCGGGGTGGGGACGGCGACGTCGCTCGCGGTGCTGGGCTTCTACGCCCTCGCCCGGGCCATCGACCCTCCCGAGGCCGGCGAGGCCGAGAACGGGGCGCTCGACTACGCCATCCCCGTCGTGCTGGTGGTGCTGGCCGGGCGCGTCTACCTGCGTCGTGAGGTCTCCGAGCCGCCAGGGTGGATGGGCAAGCTCCAGCAGGCCAACCCGGCGTTCGCCCTCGGTCTCGGGTTCCTGCTCTTCCTCCTCATGCCGACCGACGTGATCACGACCTTCACGGTCGGCAGCGCGCTGGCCCGGGCCGACGAGCCGTGGTGGGACTCCCTCGTGTTCGCCGGTCTCACCGTCCTCGCCGCCGGCATCCCGCTCTGGGTCGTCCTCGTCTTCGGCCGCCGGGCCGAGGTGACGCTCCCGCGGATCCGCGAGTGGATGACCTCGAACTCGTGGATCATCAGCGAGATCGTCATCGCCTTCTTCCTGGTCGTGTCGGTGGCCTCGCTGGTCTGACCCTCGACCACGGAGAGGCGTGGTGGCTCAGAATCGGCTACTGTGCGTGACCATGGTCTCCAGGGGGAAGCTCGGACGAGCGGTGGCGGGGATGGCTCTGGTCGTCACCGGCCTGGGGCTCCGCGCCACGGCGCCGGAGCCGGCGGCGGCCGCCGATCCACCGGACTGCACCGTCACCGCCACGCTCGTGAACCCGTGCCGGCCGTGGCTGGGCGTCGTCGCCGGCAACTACCCGGGCCCGGGCGGCGTGCGGGCCCAGTACGAGGCGCACGAGGCCCGCATCGGCAAGCGGGTCGACGTCGTGCACACCTACAAGGACGTGGGCAACGTCACCCTCTCGTCCGACGAGCGCTACTTCGCCAACCGGGGCACGATCCTCTACGTCAACTGGAAGCCGGCCGCCAAGTGGGCCCAGGCGACCGGCGGGAACGCCACCGTCAACGCCCAGATCGACACGCTGGCCAACCAGATCAAGGCGCTCGGCAACCACAGGGTGATGCTGTCGATCCACGGTGAGCCCGAGCGGGTCACCAGCAAGGGCTCGTCGGCCTGCCCCGGGCTCAAGGGCGACACCGGCACGCCGGCCGAGTACCGGGCCATGTGGGCCAACGTCCAGAACCGCTTCGCCGCCCGCGGCACCACCAACGTGGTGTGGGTGATGAACTACCTCGGCTACGTCGGGTGGGACTGCCTGTTCAAGGAGCTGTGGCCGGGCAACGACCGGGTCGACTGGATCACCTGGGACCCGTACCTGCAGACCGGCATGCGCTGGGACACCGAGATCGGCTACTTCTACCGGGCCCTCGAGGCCAAGACCGACGCCGCCCACGCCTTCACCTCCAAGCCCTGGGGCCTGGCCGAGTACGGCTCGTGGCGGAACGCCCCCCAGAGCGACGCCTACCGGATGTACGACGACGCCAAGGCGTCGCTGGAGGGGGGCCGGTTCCCCCGGCTCAAGATGTACGAGATCTACGACACGATCAACGCCGGCGGTGACATCCGCGTCGGCTACGACGGCCTCGGCGTCGCCGACCCGGTCGAGCAGCAGCGCTACAACGCCTTCGCCCACTCGCCGGCGTTCACCAACCCGACGACGCCCCCCGATCCGCCCGACCCGCCGGCGGTCACGGATCACCTGTCGAGCTGCGACGTGGGGGTGGAGACGGCCATCTCCTGCTTCCGCGGCATCTATCGAGCCCCCGTCCGCCCCACCCGCACCACGGCAGCCGCGCACCAGGGGGCGGCGTCGGTCGAGGTCCGCAACACGACCACGGCGGCCGGGGCCTTCGGGCTGAACCTCGACCCCCGCCCGGTCTCGTCCACCCAGGTGGGCCGCGTCTACACGGCACGGGTCTACGTCCGGCCCGAGGTGGCGGGCACCCCCATCACCGTGCTGTTGCGCGAGGCGCGACCCGACGGGACGGCACCGGCCAACGGCTACACCGCCGTGACCGTCACCCCGCCCACGACGGGCTGGACCGCCGTCACCGCGGCCTACACGGCCAAGCAGAGCGGCAACACCCTCAGCTTCTCGGTCTACGCCACCCTGCCGGCGACCCGCTGGTTCCGGGCCGACACCTTCTCGCTCACCAGCGTGGCGCCGGGCTAGCCCTCGAGGGTGGTCTTCACCTGGGCGAGGGCGCCCTGGTAGATGTCGCGGAACATGGGGGCGGCCTCGTCGGGCTCGACGGAGACGTCCCAGGTGACCTCGCTGGCGCCGGCGCCGGCATCGAGCACGGTGATGGTCGCCTCGTGCTTGGCGACCGGCGCCCCCTCGCCGACGATCGAGTAGGTGATCGAACGGGCGTCGGCATCACGACCGACGAGCTGCTCGGTCAGGGTCATGCCCATGGTCTGGATGGTGCGGATGTCGCCCTCGACCGTGCACGAGTCGATCCCGGCCATCCACGTGTCGAGCCCGCCGAACTCTCCCACCAGGGTCCACACCTCGTCGGCGGGCTTGGCGATGTCGATGCGGGCGGTCTCGGTCTGCACGGGGCACCTCCGGGGAGCGGGTCGCCGGACCGTAGCGCGGACACGTGTCCAGGTCGCACCCCCTCGGTTCCTGAGAGGCCCAGCGGCCGAACACGATCAGGGCGATCACACCAGAGGCGACGAGCTGGGCCTCTCAGCGACGGCACGGGTGGTCTGGGCTGCGACGGAGTCGCGGCCCAGAGCGCTCTCAGAACCCGCTTCGTGGCCCGACGAACCAGTCGCACACCACGGCCTGGTGGCGTGGGTTCTGAGAAGATCCTCATGCTGAGCTCATCTCGTCCCCCCGGCGCCGGGTCACGGTGCGGCCATGAGCCCGGCCCGTCGCGCCGCCGCGGTGGCGGCCCTCGTCCTGGGCGGCGTGGTCGGCGTCTGGCGCCTCGCCTCGCTGCTGGACGACGGCGAGCACCCGGTCGCGCCGATCGACCTCGACGCCGGCACCCCTGGGTCGGACCCGGACCCGACCAGCACCACGACCTCGTCCAGCCCCGCCACGACCACCACCGCGACGACCGCGGTCCCGACCACGACCTCGGCGCCCCCGCCTCCCACCGCCCCACCG
>DASVEC010000446.1:0-4218 GCA_036380755.1 Iamia sp.
GAGCACTTCCTGCTGCTCAGCAGCAGGAAGTGCTCAAGGTTCGGGGGTGCTCGGCCGGGGCGGCCTCAGAGGGTGGCGAGGACGTCGCTGGCGGGGAGGCCGCGGTCGTCGGCCGGGGGGCGGTCGGGGAGCGAGCCACCGAGGGTGAGGGTGGCGACGACGTCGATGGCGGCGACCAGGTCCCGGAGGTTGCGGGGCGGGGGGAAGTACTCGTCCTCCTCGGTGACCCGCACCGCCTCGGCCGTGGCCTTGGTGTGGCCCAGGCGCTCGATGACGGCGTCGACGAGCTCCTCGTAGGCCGACGCCCCGGCGGTGATGCCGACCGTGCCGGTGAGGTCGTCGGGCAGCTCGGCGGCGCTGTTGACCCGGTGGACCCGGGGGCACCCGGCCTCGGCCGCCAGCTTGGCCAGCGCCATGGTGTTGGACGAGTTGGACGACCCGATCACGACGATGGCGTCGCAGCGGGGAGCCATCTCCAGCAGCGCCGTCTGGCGGTTGGTGGTGGCGAAGCACAGGTCGCTGCGCCCCGGCACCCACATGTCCGGGAAGCGCTCGACGGTGGCGTCGCGGAGGCCCGACCAGTCGCGGTGCGACAACGTGGTCTGGGCCAGCATGGCCACCGGCTGCTCGAAGGCGGGGAGGGCGGCGACCTCCTCGAGCGTCTCGACCCGGTGGATGTTGTCGGGGGCGACGGCCATGGTGCCGACCGCCTCCTCGTGGCCCTCGTGGCCGACGTAGACGATCTGGTAGCCCTTGCCGGCCCGGACCTTGACCTCGTGGTGGACCTTGGTGACGAGAGGGCACACGGCGTCGACCACGTAGCCGCCGGCGGATCGGGCCGCGGCCACGACCTCCGGCGCCGAGCCGTGGGCCGAGAGCATCACCGGCCGGCCCTGGGGCACCTCGTCGATCTCGTCGACGAAGACCACGCCCTGGTCACGGAAGCGGTCGACCACCAGCTTGTTGTGGACGATCTCGTGGTAGCAGTACACCGGCGGCTCGAAGGCCCGGACCATCCACGCCAGCGCCTTGATCGCCATCTCGACCCCGGCGCAGAACCCCCGCGGCTCGGCGATCAGCACACGCTCGACGTCCATCGGTCCCAGGCTACGAGCCGGGTCGTTCAGAAGAACATCGGCAGGCTGGGGCTGCCGGCGAAGGCGGCGCGGAGACCGCTGACCTGCGCGGCGGTGGCACCGGGGAGGCGGCCCTCGGTGACCAGCTGGGCCGGGTCGAGGTGCCCGGAGTACAGGGAGGCCAGGTCGGTGACGGCGATCTCGACGGCGCCGGAGCCGCCGGGCTCGCAGGTGGCGGTGCCGTCGGCGACGCGGAGGACCCAGTCGCCGCCGGTCGGGTCGTCGGGGACGTGGGTCGGCGGGGTGACGCGCAGGTGGACCTCGAGCGAGACGCCGGCGGGCCAGCCCCGGGCGGCGACGGCGCCGGGTACGTCGAGGATCCGGACCATCCACGGCCAGTCCTCGAGGGTCGGGATGCGGGAGGCCTGGTGCACGTGGCGGGCGAGGAGGGCACCCGGCAGCGTCGTGCGGACGCGATCGCCGGTGGTGCCGTTGGCCCCGGCGAAGGCGAGGGCCTCGGCCACGGCCGGTCCGTCGACGCCGAGGATCACGTTCAGGTCGAGGTCGAACATCGCCCGGTCCGACTTCTCGTGGTTGTAGTTGACGAAGGCGACGGGCTCGCCCGCCCTCCGGCCCAGCCACGTCCACGTCGTCGCGCCCTTCTGGGTGCGGCGGTGGGCCCAGCTGACCCACCAGCGGGGCGGCGGCAGGATCCAGCCGTCGCGCCCGGCCACGGAGACGGCGGCGATCTCGGGGATCGCCGGATCGGACGGCTCGACCGGCTCCCACGCCACCTCGCCCGACGGCCGGGGGACGTCGGCCACGGGGACGGCCCGCAGGCCCCACCAGCCGGCGATCTCGTAGCCGACGCTCCGGTAGAGCGAGGCGGTGGTCGGGTACAGCGCGGTGATCGGCTCGCCCGACGCCCGCATGGCCGTGGCCGCCTCGTCCAGCATCCGGCGGGCGAGCCCGGTGCCCCGCTGGTCGGGCGCCACCATGACCGCGGCGACACCTCCGCACGGCACCGCCCGGCCGCCGAACCACTGCTGGAAGCGGTGGAACCCCGTGGTCCCCACCAGCCGGCTCCCCCGGTAGGCGGCGATGGTGTCCTCGGCGGCGATGCCCACGGTCCCGATCTCCAGCTCGGGCCGGGGCCCGCCGAACGAGTGGGCGCTCAGATCGGCGACCTGGTCGAGGTCGCCGGGGTCGAGCGTGCGGATCTCCAGCGGAGCGGGGTCGGCCACCGCTGCACCGTACCGAGACGGACCAGGGGAGACCGGAGGTGTTCCCCGTAGGCTTGTCCGGCCATGTCCTCGCCTCGTGTCGTCGCCGTCGCTCCGGGATCGCCGGCCCACCGGGCCGGTGTCCTCGTCGACGACGAGATCGTGGCCGTCGACGGCGAGGCGCCCCGCGACGTCATCGAGTGGCGGTGGCTCACCGACGAGCCCGACCCCGTGCTCGACGTCCGCCGCGGGGGGCTCGAGCTCACCCTCGAGGTGCCCAAGACCGCTGGCGAGCAGCTCGGCATCGAGGTCCACTCCTCGCTGTTCGACCAGGTCCGCACCTGCGACAACCACTGCGAGTTCTGCTTCATCTACCAGCTGCCGCCGGGGCTGCGGAAGAGCCTCTACCTCAAGGACGACGACTACCGGCTGAGCTTCCTCTACGGGAACTTCACCACCCTGACCCGCTTCACCGAGGCCGATCTGGAGCGGGTCGTCACCGAGGGCATCAGCCCCCTCAACGTGAGCATCCACGCCACCGACCCCGACGTGCGGGCCACGATGCTGCGCAACCGCCGGGGCCACGAGCCTCCGGTGGCTGCGGGCGCTCCTCGACCACGGGGTCGAGGTGCACGGCCAGGTCGTGTGCTGCCCGGGCGTGAACGACGGCGCCGTGCTGGCCGACACCCTCGCCGGCGTGCTCGACCGCTACCCGGAGCTGGCGTCGCTGTGCGTCGTGCCGCTCGGGGTGAGCCGGCACAACACCGAGGCCCGGATGCGCCCGTCGACGGCGGACGAGGCGGCCGCGGTCATCGAGGCCGTCCACGCCGCCCAGGAGCGCTTCCTGCGGGTGCTGGGCCGGCGTCTCGTCTTCGCCGCCGACGAGTACTACCTGATCGCCGACCGTCCCTTCCCCGAGCCCGACGCCTACGAGGGCTTCGCCATGCACGAGGACGGCATCGGGATGGCCCGCACGTTCGAGCTCGAGTTCCACGGCTCGGTCCTCGGTAGCGGCGGGGTCGAGAGCGGGTTCTTCGCCTGGGCCGACGCGGCCGAGACCGGCCTCACCACCCGCTACGAGGCCGCCGGCGACCTGGGCGCGCCCGCCGAGGGCTACCGGGCCGTCCGGGGCGGCTGCGCCGTCGAGGTCGAGGCGCCAGCCACCGCCGAGCCCGCCCCCACCGCGGTGGCGCTCCGCCCCCGACCTCCCCGGCCCGACGCCCCCGTCGGCGTCCTGACCAGCACCTACGGCGCCCGGATCGTCCGCCCGCTGCTCGATGCCGTGGGCCGGGCCGACGTGCGCGCCGTGCCGGTCGAGAACCGCTACTTCGGTGGCAACGTCGCCGTCACCGGCCTGATGGTGGGGGAGGACCTGGCCCGCGCCCTGGCGGCCGAGCCGGTCGGCCACCGCTACCTGCTGCCCGACGTCTGCCTGTCGGGCGGGCGCTTCCTCGACGGCACCACGCCCGCCGACCTGCCCCGCCCGGTGGAGGTGGTGCCCACCGACGGCGCCGCCCTCCGCCGCGCCCTCGAGACCCCGGTGCTCGCCGGCACTGGAGCTCCCTCGTGAACGAGCGAAGCGAGCGAACCAGACAGCACAGTTGTGTCCCCGGCGGCAGAGCGAGCGCAGCGAGCGGCGCCGTCGGCGGTCGTCGGTGCCCGGTGACCAGCGATGACGAGACCTCTTCAACCGACTGGCTTGTGCACCGATGACCGATACCCCCACCACCCGTCCCACGCGCGCCGAGCGCACCGGTCGCGACGAGCCCGATCCCGGCACCGCCGTCAACGAGGTCCCGGTCCGGCCCGGCCTCCCGACCGTCGCCATCGTCGGCCGGCCCAACGTGGGCAAGTCGACGCTCGTCAACCGGATCATCGGCCGGCGCGAGGCCATCGTCGAGGAGCGCCCCGGCGTCACC
>DASVEC010000447.1:0-4990 GCA_036380755.1 Iamia sp.
GGTGCCCCGGCGGAGCGGGGTGAGTCGGTCTGACAGTGATCCACCACGGGATCACCGGCTTGGACGGGGGCCTGGGGGTTGATGGGCGGCCTCCTCCTCCGCCACCGCCACCCCCGCCGCCTCCTCCGCCACCGCCGCCGCAGTTGTGGCTGCAGCCGCCGGGGTACGGGCCCTCGATGGTGTTGGGGGGCGTCGGGGGGTCGGGCCAGTCGATGCACGAGGAGTGGCCGCCAGCCGAGAGGAACTCGAAGCAGGGGTTCACGGGGCAGTGACCCAGGAGGCAGAACGAAGGTCCATCGTCGTCCCAGGGCAGCGGCATGATGGCCCAGTGGCCGGTGGGGTCGATGTGCGAGATGGGGTTGGCGGCGGCGTAGGTGTAGCGGTTGGTTGTCGCCGAGGGTCCGGGGCCGAGGTTCCAGCTGTCGCGGGAGAGGAAGGCGCCGGTGGCGGGGTCGTAGAAGCGGGCGTCCATGTGGACGAGCCCCGTTCCGGAGGTCCAGTCGCCTTGGTATCCGAACGATGGCTGCGGTGTGCCGGCGGAGGTCGGTTCTCCGAAGGGGGTGTAGGTCCGGCTCGAGGTGGCTGTGGTGGCGCCGGGGACGAAGGTGGCGCTGGCGTCGCCGCGGTGGTTGGAGCGGACGAAGCGGGCGGTGCCGCCGGTGGGCTCGAAGGCGCGCACAGTGCCGCCAGGGCTGCGTTCGAAGACCTGGCCAGGCACCGCCACGGGATCGCGTTCGAGGCCGGCGTAGGACATGGCGGCGCCGTCGATGGTGGCCAGCCGGTCGAAGCCGTCCCATTGGTACTGGTCGTCGACGCCGGGGCCGACCTCGCGGGTGAGGCGGTCGGAGGCGTCGAACTGGTAGTCGGTCGTGCCTGCTGTGGCGGTGACGGTGTCGAGGGTGCCGCGGGGGGTCCAGGTGTAGGTCTCGGTTGCTCCGGTGGGCCCGGAGGTGAGCAGGCGGTTGCGTTGGTCGTAGGTCGCGGTCGAGGTCCCGTGGGTGAGCCGGTTGCCGGCGGCGTCCCAGGTGGTCGTGACCGTCGATCCGGGGCGGGTGGTGGTGGCCAGCCGTCCGGCGCCGTCGTAGGTGTAGGACTCGACGCCGGAGCCGATCAGGGGCGCGGGCCCAGCGGTGGTCGAGGCCAGGTGGCTGCCGTCGGGGGCGTAGGCCCACGATTGCGACGCGACGGTGGTGGCGTTGGTGGCCAGGGTGTCCGAGGTCCGGTTGCCGAACCCGTCGTAGGCGAAGGTCCGGGTCGTCCCGGCCGGGTACGAGACGGTCTTGAGAGCGCCGGTCGAGTCGTAGGAGTAGGACTCGGTCACGCCGGTCTGGTTGCCGGTTGCGGTCTTGAGCAGGCCGTTGCTCCAGTAGGTGAAGGTGGAGGTGGCGCCGGCGTCGGTACGGCTGGTCATGTTCCCGGTGGCGTCGTAGCGCATGGTCGAGGTGCCGGTGGTGCCGGTCGTGTCGAGCAGGTGGCCGCGGTCGTCCCAGGCCAGCTGGGTCGAGCCCTGCGGCCAGGTGACCTCGGTGGGTCGGCCGACGGCGTCCCACTCGAGGGTGCGGGAGGTGGCGCCGTCGCCTCCGGTCGCCGTCTCCGAGATCAGGTTGCCGGCGGTGTCGTAGTCCGCGCTGCGGACCACTCCCCCGGGAGCGGTGGTCGTGTCGGCCAGGCCGGGCGCCTCGTAGGTGGCGTGCCAGGTGCGATCACCGAGGGCCGGATGCGCGGTGGTGGCCGGGTCCACGACCCGCTCGAGGTCGCCCCATGGGGTGTGGTCGTACCACGTGGCGTTGCCGTTGCCGTCGGTCGAGCGGACCTGCCGGCTGGCGATGTCGTAGCCGTAGGAGGTGGTGAGCCCGCCGGGTTCGATCATCGAGGTCAGCTGGCCGAGAGCGTCGTGGTGGTACTCGGTGGTGACCGGGCCCGATCCGGGGTTGGGTCCCGGGGTCGTGACGTAGCGCAGCGCCAGGTTGGAGTCGTAGGCGAAGTCGTCGGTCCGCAGGAGGGTGGAGCCGTGGTAGGCCCGTGTCTGGGTGACCAGGCCGACGCCGTCGTAGGTGACCTCGTGTGCTCGGGCCTGGTTGTCGGTGGTGCGCACGACCCGGCCGCGGTGGTCGCGGATCGTGGTGGACTGGATGTTGGCGCCCTCACCAGCGGCGGCGGTGCGGACCGATGCCTGCTCGCCGAAGGCGTTGTGGGTGTAGAGGGTCGCGGCCGAACCCGGGGGGGTCACGCTGGTGAGGTCGAACTGGTCGTCGTAGACGTAGGCGGTCTCGAAGTCACCGGGTGTGCCATAGCGCTCCTCCTGGATCGAGCGGGTGATGTTGCCCACGCTGTCGTGGACGAAGCGCTCGACCGCGCCGACCGGATCCATGGTGGCCACCAGGTCGCCGGCCGCGTTCCACTCGAGGGAGGTCTCACGGACCGCCCCTGACGGTACGAGTGGAGGCTCCTCGACGCTGATCACCCGTCCCTGCTGGTCGACGGTCTCGGTCGTCGTGACCCCCCGGAGGTCATCGGTGATGGTCCGGGTGCGGCCGGGAACGTCGTAGGTGAAGCTGGTCGACGGGTCCAAGACCGTCCCGGTCTCGGGCGAGTAGCTCGGGCCCGAGATGGTGGCCGGTCGCCCGATGCGATCGTAGGTGGTCGTGGCGACGGTCCCGTCGGGGGCCTGTTCGTGGCTGAGCTCGCCGAAGGAGTTGTAGCCCGCCTCCGACTCCGGCCGCGCCGTAGTCGCGGCGACGCCATAGCCCTCGACGGTGACGCTGGGCGCCGTCACTCTGACCTGGCGGCCGAGCTCGTCGTAGCCAAAGTCGGTCCGACGTCCGCCGGGCTCGATCACGGCGGTCATCCGCCCCTGGTCGTCCCACTCGTAGCCGGTGACCGCCGCGAGGCCCGTGGGCGAGTGCTGGCGGGCGCTGTAGGCCAGCGTTGCCGCCGGTAGCGGGTCGTAGCCGTACTGGGTCACGTCCGAGCCGCTGGCGTCGCCGACGGTGACCTTCTCGAGCTGGCCGTCTTGGCGGTGGTCGTAGACGGTGTAGCGCCCGGCCGCCTCGACCCGTGTGATGGCGTTGGTGAGGTCGTAGCTCGTCACCGTGGTCAGGGTTCCGTCCCGTGTGACCTGGTGGGTGAGGTTGCCCGCCATGTCGTAGGTCAGATCGGACAACACCCGCTCCTCGGGCGCGCTCGTCGGCGTGGCCCGGTAGTCGGTCAGCGTTGTCCGCCGCGATCGTCCGTCGTCCCAGTACGTGTAGGCGGTGCTGGCCCCTCGGGCGTTGACCGAAACGGCCAACCGGCCGGCCTGGTCGTAGGAGTAGGCGCCGAGGAGCGTGGTGGTGGAGCTCTGGAGGTCCGTCTCCACCAGACGCGCGACCTGACCGGTGCGGGCGTACTGGCGGGTCAGCTGCAGGCCGTTGGCGGCGGTGACGGTTCGGAGCTGGCCCCGCCAGGTCCACTCGCTCGTCGTCACATGACCCTCGGGATCGATCACCTCGGTCGGGCGGCCGTTGCCGTCGAACTCCGTCCACGTCGTGGTGCGATCGGCCTCGCCGGCGGATCCCAGATGCGTCTCCTCCACCAGCCGGCGGGCCGGGTCGTAGGTGCGCTCGAACGACGCCGATCGGGTCACGCCATCCACGATGTTCTCCACCGGCGGACCGTCGACCCGGATCACCTGGCCGAGCTCGTCATAGGTGATGTGGGTGGACACCCCGAGGGGATGAGTGTCGCTGGTGACGGTCGTCCCCTCGACCCGACCCTCAGGGGTGTAGGTGATGTCGGTCTGCGCCCCGGTCGGGGCGACGATGGCGCGGAGGCGGTCGTCGGAGTTGTACAGGTTGGTGGTGACCCGGCCCGCCTGGTCGGTCGCCGTCTGGAGCTGACCCGCACCGTCGTCAGTGTCGGGTACGTAGGTGAAGTGCTCGGTCCGACCTTGGGGCGCGTCGTCGGTGACAGGGCCGCGCCGCTGGGTGAGCCGACCGTCGGCGTCGTACCACATCCAGGTCGCGTCGTCGGTGTGCCGGGGCACGCCATCGGTCACGTGGGACACCCTCGGGTCGTAGATCCGGATCGGGAGGGCCCAGCGTGGGTCCGACCTCTTGTACGCCTTGTTGTACACGTACATCGTGTGGGAGAAGACAGGTTCGGGCCCTCCCTCACGCGCCTCGGTGACGACGAGCAGATGACCGTCCTGGTCGTGCCAGAAGACGCGGCCGATGCCGTTCTCGTCGACCTCCTGATACATGAACCCGAGGGCGTCGTAACGCCACTCGGCAGCTTCGCCCCGCTCGTCGACGCGCTTCACGAGCCGCTGGAACCGATCGAACTCGAACACCAGCGGCAAAGGAGCCGCCGACCCCGGATACAGCACGCCGCTGGGGTTCGGCTGGGTCACCGTCGTCCGCTGGCACATCGTCGTGCCGGAACCCGAGCCCGGGCACGAGAACGTCGTGTAGGCGTAGGTCCACTGATGCGCCTCGCCGTCGCGGCGCCACTGGACCCGCGGGCTCTGGTCGACCTCGTACTGCAGCTCCAGGTACACCTCGCCATCGACAGTTGCGACCGACAAGGGCCCATGGGGCGTCCCGTGGATAGTCGGCGGGAACGACTGGTACCCATAGCCGTGGCACCCCCGCTCGTCGACGGGGCGGGGGTCGCACACGCTGGTCAGCAGGAAGCCCGAGTAGTTGTAGCGCCAGCGGGCGTCGGAGCTGGGACCGGTCGTGCGGATCGACGAGACCCGCCCGGCGGACCAGTCGACGGTGACGGTGACGGCGCCCACCACGAAGGTCAGCACCTGCGACGGCGTCGATGGTGAGCGGGTGACGACGATGTCGGACACGCCCGGCCGGGCGATGCTCGTCAGGCGCCCGGCGAGGCTGAAGCGGTACTCGGTGCGATCGGCGGTCCGCCACACGTAGCGCCCTGCGTCGAGGTCCCACACCAGGGTGTCGGCCGAGCCGAGGGGTCCCTTGTAGACCTCCTCACCGGCGCC
>DASVEC010000448.1:0-6890 GCA_036380755.1 Iamia sp.
GATGGTGGACTCGGCCCGGCGGCCGATGGTGATGACGCTCTCGCCCAGCGGGATGCGGTCGCCGGTGGGGAGGACGAGCGAGCCGGCCCCGGCGCCGCCCTTGCCCTCCTTGAGCCGACCGTTGACCTGGCAGGTCCCGGCCCGGAGGTTGCTGGGCTCGAAGGTGACCTCGACCGGTCCGAGGAACGAGTAGGCCTCCTCGCGGGCGTGCTCGCGGGCGGCGTCGGCCAGCTCGCGCAGGAGGCTGTCGGCGATCTCGGCGAAGGCGGCGTGGTCCTCGGCGCTCAGGTAGACGACGAACGAGTTGGGCACGACCGTCCGGCCCCGCACGTCGATCGAGCGACCGGTGTCCATCTCCCGGATCAGGCGACGGCCGATCTCGACCGGGCGGAGACCCGACCGGAAGACGCGCGAGAAGGTGCCCTCGACGGCTTGCTCCAGCCGACGTTCGAAGCCCTTCAGGCTCATCGGAGGCTCACGGGCAGCAAAGATAACTGCAACCGCCCGCTCCGCTCCCTGCAACGGGGAGGGCAGCCCGTCGATGATGATGGGCCCGGTGCACCCCGATCGGCCCGCTCCCGTCGCCGAGAGCGAGCGGCGGGTCGTCGTCGACGCCCTGCGCGCCGTGGCCCTGCTGGGGATCGTGGTCGTCAACGTCTCCGGCTACCGGCGCGGTGCGAGCGCGACCCTGGCCGCGTCGGGAGGCGCGGTCGGCGGCGACGTCACCCCCCTGACCGTCCTGCTGTCGGCGCTGGCGGAGGGGCGGTTCTACCCGCTGTTCTCGTTCCTGTTCGGCTGGGGCTTCGCCATCCAGGACGCCCGCAGCCGGGCCCGGGGGCGCTCGGTGACGGGTCCGTGGCTGCGCCGGTGCGCCGTGCTCCTGGTCCTCGGCCTGCTCCACGCCACCTTCCTCTTCGACGGGGACATCCTCGTCACCTACGCCGTCATCGGGGTCCCGCTGCTGCTCGTCCGGCGGGTGCCGCCGGGGTGGCTGGCGAGCCTCGGTGCCGGCCTCGTGGTGCTCCAGGGGCTCTTCACCACCGGGCTCGTGGCCCTGGACGCGTCGCTCGTCCTCTCGTCGACCAGCTCGTCGAGCATCGCGGAGGTCCGGGCCGACGAGCGGGAGCAGCTGGCGACCGACGCCGCCGTCTACGCCGGGGAGTCGTTCCTCGACGTGGTCCGGGCCCGGACCGAGGACCTGGTGCTCGAAGAGGTGCTCGGGTTCCTCACGGTGGGCGGCACCGTCGCCGGGATGATGCTCCTCGGCATGGCCGCCGCCCGGGTGGGCTGGGTCGATCCCCGCCGCTGGCCGGCCCCGCTGCGCACCGCCATGGTGCCGGCGTGGGTCGTCGGCCTCGCCCTCTCGATCCCCGCGGCCTGGCTGCTCGGCTCGGCCGCCCTGGGCACCGACGACCCCGGCGTGGCCGCCCTGCGCTGGATGGGCTACTCGCTCCTCGGCCCGCTGGTCGCTCTCACGTGGGCCGGCGTCGTGGTGCTGGCCGCCGGGACCCGGGTCGGGGGCCGGTTCCTCACGGCCATCGCCCCCGCCGGGCGGATGTCGCTCACCCTCTACCTGACCCAGTCCCTCGTGGCCTCGCTGGTGTTCAACGGCTACGGCCTGGGCCTGGGCGACGACGTCGGCATCGGCGGCGCCGTCGCCCTGGTGGTCGTCCTCTGGGCCCTGCAGGTGGTCGTGGCCGTGCTGTGGTTCCGGGTCTTCGCCATCGGCCCGCTCGAGGCCGTGACCCGCGCCGTCGCCTATCTCCGTTGGCCGGACCTGAGACGACGGGGCTAACGTCGGCCGTTCCACTCGGGCGAGTGGCGGAATTGGCAGACGCGCAGGATTCAGGTTCCTGTGTCCGAAAGGACGTGGGGGTTCAAGTCCCCCCTCGCCCACTCCTCATGGGGAAGGTTCCCCTCAGGTGTTGACGCTGACTCGGAGGGTCCTCCGGCCGGCCCTGGGTCGATGCCCGTACCAGGACCAGCCCCGCCCTGGTCGCGGCGGGCCAGCGGAGCAGGCGCACACCGGGCAGCCTGTGCTCATGGCCGTGTCGCTGATCAGCTTGCTCGATGTGGCCGTCGTGGGGTTCGAAGGGCGGCTCGTCGAAGTGGGTGAGAGCGATTGGGCGAGGCCGACCCCGTGCTCGGAGTGGGATGTCCACTACCTGGTGGCCCATGTGGTCGGCGGAAACCGCTTCGCGGCTCTGGTGCTCGACGGAGCAGCGAGCGCCGATGCCCTCGACGAGGTGATGGGTCGGCCGCAGCTCGGGGACGCTCCGGTCGTCGACTTCGAGACGTCGGCCCAGGAGCAGCGGCGGCGGTTCTGCCGGGACGGGGTCCTCGCGCGGCGGGTCTCCCACCCCACCGGAGACATCTCCGGTGAGCGGTTCCTGCAGATGCGGGTGTACGACATCGCCCTGCACACATGGGACCTCGGCACGGCGCTCGGCGGCGACCCCACGTTGGACGGCGAGCTCGTGGACACCGTCCTGGCCTTCGTCGATGGTCTGCCTGCCGGGATGGTTGGCGCCGACGCGGCGACGGTGTCCGAGGTGAAGCCGTCCTCGGGCCTGGAACGACTCCTCGCCCTCACCGGTCGTGGCTGACGGCTGGCCCTACCAGGGGGAGCGGATGAGGATCTTCACCCTGCCCACCTGAGGTCGTCGGCTTCACGCCCCTGTCACATCCCGGCCGCGAGCGGTGTCTCTGTGCCGCTCGATTCGACACCAGGAGGACGCATGTCCAGCACGACACGGATGCCCGCGGCAGAGGTTCCCGAGGCGGAGAAGGCCGCCTTGCTGATGAACGGGGAGCTCCTCGACCCGGTCGAGGTGATGTGGCACAACCGGCCGGTGCTCTTCGGCATGTTCGCGCTCGGCCGCGAGGCCGAGAAGTGGAACGAGCTCGACTCGGACCTCAAGTCGTTCGCGGCCATGGCGGCCGACGCGCTGGTCGGATGCTCCTGGTGCCTCGACCTGGGCTACTTCCAGGCCCACAACGCGGGGCTCGACGTGGCCAAGGCCAGTGAGGTGCCGCGGTGGCGTGAGTCGGCGGTGTTCACCGCGGTCGAGCGTGATGTCATGGAGTACTCCGAGGCGATGAGCGTGACGCCGCCACAGGTCACCGACGACCTGTTCGCCCGGCTGCTGGAGCAGCTCGGTGCGCCGGCGATGGTGGAGCTCACCGCCTGGATCGCCTTCGCCAACATGTCGGCGAGGAGCAACATCGCGATGGGTATCAGCTCCCAGGGGTTCTCCAATGACTGCCCGGTGCCGCTGGCGCAACCATCGGCCGGGGGCGCGACGCCGGAATGAGCGAGGACGAGTTCGGGCGCCACCGCAGCCTGCTGTTCACCGTGGCCTACGAGATGCTCGGCTCCGCCGCCGACGCGGAGGACGTCGTCCAGGAGACGTGGCTGCGGTGGTCCGGCATCGACCTTGCGGTGGTGCGCGACCCGCGGGCCTATCTGGTCCGCATCGTCACCCGTCAGGCGCTGAACCGGCTGCGGTCGATGTTGCGACGGCGCGAGGACTACGTCGGCGAGTGGCTGCCCGAGCCGGTGTCGACCGGTCCTGACGTCGCCGCCGACGTCGAGCTCGCCGAGAGCCTCTCGATCGCGATGCTCACCGTGCTCGAGACCCTCGCTCCGTCAGAGCGCGCCGTGTTCGTGCTGCGGGAGGTGTTCGACATCCCCTACGAGGAGATCGCCGCGGCGATCGGCAAGTCACCTGCCGCCGTTCGCCAGGTCGCTCACCGGGCTCGCGGGCACGTCGATGCTCGGCGCCCGCGAGTCGCGGTCACCGTGGCCGAGCAACAGGAGGCAGTGGACCGCTTCCTCCTCGCGATCCGTCACGGGGATCTCCAAGGCCTCCTCGACGTGCTCGCGCCCGACGTGCTCGTCGTCGCCGACGGCGGCGGCCTGGCCCCTGCTGCTCGCCGCCCGATCGAGGGTGCCGAGCGCGTGGCCGGCCTCCTGCTCGCGGGTCTCCGCTCGGCGGCCTTCGAGGCGAGGGCCATCTGGCTCAACGGCTCACCCGCCGTCCGGCTCGACATCGACGGTCAGCTCGACAGCGCCGTGAGCCTCATCGTCGACGACGGTCGCATCAGCTGCATCTACGCGGTCCGCAACCCGCACAAGCTGGCCCGACTCCACGCCGTCGAAGCTCTCACACGGCGCTGACCCGTCGGCTCCACTGCTCTTTTGCAGCGATCCCACCTTCGTCAGAACCGCTTGGCGGCGGAGACGGAGAGGGCGGGGTGGCGGAGTCCGAACACGGATCCGCGGAGAGCGACCCGCTTCGCCCCGTCGATGGCCTCGGCGAACGGGACCTCCTTCTCACCCATCCAGTCGGGCCACGTGCCCGTGTCCGGCCGCCGCCACGCCGACTCCATCATCTCGTAGGTCCGGCGGGGCCCTGCCTCGTGATGGCAGCAGCCACCGGACCGCACTCAGACGACTGCCGGCGCCATCTCTCGTCGGGCGGTCAGGCACCCTGGACGGGACGCACCTCGACCGGGCACTCGCCGGCCACGGTCGCCTGGCGGGCCCACTCCTCGGCTGTCTCCCGGTCCGGGACCTCGATGACCCAGAACCCGCCCATCTGCTCCTTGGTCTCGGCGTAGGGGCCGTCGGTCATGGAGACCCCGGCGCCGTCGGCCCGGAAGGCCGAGGCCGACGACGCCGGCTCGAGGCCGACCCCGAACACCCAGGCCCCCGCCGCCTCCATCTCGCGGTTGAGGGCACTGACCTGGCGCACCCGGCGGCGGCCTTCGTCGCTGGTGAAGTCCACGACGTAGTCGTCGTCGTGCCACACGGAGAGCATGAACTGGGGCATCACGACAGCATCGCCGATCCGGGATCAGGCCGGGGCGTAGACCAGGTGGACGACACCGGCGGGGAGGACGGCGGACGAGACCAGCTCCAGCGGCACCGGGGCGTCGCCCTCGTCGAAGAGCCGCTTGCCGTGGCGGACCGCGACCGGGTGGACGAACAGGTTCAGCTCGTCGACCAGGCCGGCGGCCAGCAGCTGGCGCACGACCGAGATCGAGCCGGCCATGGCGATGGCGCCACCCTCGCTGGCCTTCAGGGCGGTGACGGCCTCGACCAGCTCCCCCTCGAGCTGTTCGGAGTTGCGCCAGGTGAACGTCAGCTGCCGGCGGGACACGACGATCTTGCGGGTGTCGCCCATGACGGTCGCGAACGGGGCGTCGTCGCCGGCGTCCGCCCCCATCTCCTCTCGCTCGGGCCAGGCCGCGGCCATGTCGTCGTAGGTCGTGCGGCCGTAGAGGAACGTGTCGGACTCGGCCATGCCGGCGCCCAGGGCGGCGCCCATCTCGTCGCTCCAGTAGGCGCCGTTCCAGGTCTCGGGCGCCTCGACGACGCCGTCGAGAGCCATGAAGAAGGTGGCGGTGAGCTTGCGCATCGGGGTTCTCCTCGTGGGTGGGGCAGCGCCCGGTGCGCTGCTCACCTCCACGACGAACGTCCTCGCCGGAATCGACAAGGGGATTCCGAAAGAATTCCGCTCTATGCTATAGTAAGCGGTCGATGGCGACGGGCAGCCTGTGGGCGGACGGTCTCACCTGTGAGCGGGTGCGGAGCCCTCTCGGGGTCGACGAGGCCCGACCGGTGTTCGGGTGGGTCCCTGTCGCGGGCCGACCTGACGAGACCCAGCGGGCCTTCCAGGTGCTCGTGGCCTCGTCCCCGGACCTCCTGGTCCCGACCGCCGCCGACCTGTGGGACTCCGGGCCAACCGGTTCCGACATGGTCAACGGGGTCCGCTACGGCGGACGGGCGCTCGAGAGTCGCCAGCGGTGTTGGTGGACCGTTCGGCTCTGGGACAAGGACGGCGAGCCGGGCCCGTTCGCGCCGCCGGCGACGTTCGAGGTCGGGCTGTTGCAGGCGTCGGACTGGGTCGCCCGTTGGATCGGAGGTGACGGCCCCGGAGCCGCGCCGTTCCTGCGCCGCGACTTCACCTTGCCGGAGGGGGTGGTGCGGGGACGGACCTACGTCACCGGGGTCGGCCACTACGAGCTGCGGCTGAACGGCGCCAAGGTCGGGGACCGGGTCCTCGACCCGGCGACCACCACCTACGGCCACGATCCCGGTCTCCGCGATGCCGACGGGCAGCCGGCGCGCATCCGGTCGCCGCGCGTCCTCTATGCGGTCTGCGACATCACCGACCAGCTGCGGAGCGGGCCCAACACGGTCGGGCTCGTGCTCGGCCACGGGTGGTACAGCACGGCCGACAACCGGTCGGAAGGGCTGCGACGGCCGTGGGGCGATCGACCCCGAGGCCTGGTGCAGATCGAGGTCGAGCTGGCCGATGGCCGGACCGAGGTCGTCGCGTCCGACGCCACGTGGGGCCAGGGCCCCGGCCCGATCACCTACGACGACCCGATCCACGGCGAGCACCACGATGCGCGCCTCGAGCCGACCGGATGGGACACCAGTGCGTTCGACGACGCGCTCTGGCGGCCCGCCGCCGTCCTCGAACCACCCGGCGGCGCGCTCCGCTCACAGGTGATGGCGCCGGCGCGCGTCATCGAGACGCGGTCGCCCGCGCGGGCCGAGGATCTCCGGGACGGGGTGCGGATCGTCGACTTCGGCCAGCACGTGAGCGGCTGGACGCGCATCACCGTCTCCGGTCCACCCGGCGGCCAGGTCGTCCTGCGCCACGCCGGGCAGCGGGGGGAGGACGGGGAGCTCGACGACAGCGCCAACATGGCCGACCACAGCCCGGCGCGGCAGACCGACGTCTACACGCTCGGCGGCGGGCCGACGACGTGGGAGCCCCGGTTCACCCTGCACGGCTTTCGCTACGTCGAGGTGACGACGACCGGAGGCGCTCACGTCGACGAGGTCGAGGCCCGGGTCGTCCACACCGACGTGG
>DASVEC010000449.1:0-5944 GCA_036380755.1 Iamia sp.
CGGGGGATGTGTCGTCTCACGATGTCTCCTTGTGACATGAGTTGGGGTCGTCGTGAGTATGAGCAACCCTCCCTTGCGATCTGTGAGCATTGGGCCATGACCGACGACATCACCGTGCCCGAGGGCTGGGAGGTGGTCGACGGGAAGCTCCACCGCGAGGTGCAGCTCGCCGACTTCTCCGAGGCCTTCGCCTTCATGACCCGGGTGGCCCTGGCGGCCGAGAAGGCGAACCACCACCCGGACTGGTCCAACTCCTGGAACACCGTCACCATCGACCTGGTGAGCCACGATGCGGGCGGCCTCACCGACCGCGACGTGGCCCTGGCCGAGACGATCAGCGCCCTCCTCTGACCTGCAGACGCGAGCTTTGAGCGTTTCGCCCTACAGGGCAGGGCGAAACGCTCAAACCTCGCGGGGTCAGCCGGTGAAGGCGGCCTCGGCGTCGACCGGCTGGGCCGGAGGAGCGGTCGCCGGAGGTGGCGGGGCCGCGCCCGGGAGGAGCGGGCCGCACGGCCGCTCGAGCGACCAGATGTAGGCGTAGGCCCCGCTCCGCTGGGAGTTCGACAGGACGACGTAGGCACCGCCGGTGCCCGAGAGGACGTCGACCGCGCCGGCACCGGAGCTGCTGGCCAGGAACGGCTCGGGGGCGGTGGTGAGGGTGACGACGTCCGCCCCCAGCACGGTGACGAGGGACCGGGTCCCGTCCTCGACGACGGTGAGGATGACGGCGGGCCCGGCGCCCAGGTCGGCGCGGGTGACGGCGCGGCCCGGCGCCGTGGCCGTCACCGGGACGCCGCGGGCGTCGCCACCGGGGCCGGCGTCCATCACGGCCGAGGCGGCGACGACGTCGGTGTCGGTGCCGACGATGAGCAGCCGGTCGGAGCCGTCGAAGGTCCCGAGGGGCTCGCCGTCGGCGATGCGGATCCCGGCGGCCACGACGGTGGTCGCGCCGACCGGGGTGGAGCCGGGCACGACGTAGCTGCCGGGGTCGGAGCCGCCGTCGATCTGGATGCCGAGCTCGTCGCGGCCGTCGCCGTCGAGGTCGCCCAGGCCGTCGGTGGCCGTGAAGTCGGCGCCGCCGGCGTCGAGGTCGAGGACGCCGTCGCCGCGGGTGATCCGCACGTCGAGGGTGAAGGGATCGACGAGCTGGGTGTCGTCGGTGCCGTCGCCGTCCATGTCCACCGGGGCCTGGCTGCTGTCGATGGGCTCGCTCACGAGGGTGGCGTCGGCCGGGGCCGGCACCGACTCGGCCTGCGGATAGGTGCGGGCGAAGCCGCCGGGGGAGTAGGGCTGCTCGCACGTCGGGGCCTGGCCGCCCGCGGTCGAGGGGACGAGGGCCAGGGCGCCGGCGCACAGAGCCGCCGAGGCCAGGAGCGAGGTGGTCCGCCGCACGGTCATGGGCGGGCAAGGTAGCCCGCCGCCGGCGCTCAGGCCTGGAGCGACACCTCGAGGACCTCGCCCGGGCAGAGCTCGCGCACCTCGCCCTTCACCCCCACCTGCACCGGCACGGCGGGGCCGGGCTCGACCTCGACCCGCAGGGTCTCGTGGTCGATCTCGATGCTGAGGGTGCGGTCGTGGTGCACGATGTCGAAGGCCAGGTTCTCCAACGCCGGCGGGAGGTGGGGGTCGAACCAGACCTCGTCGCCCCGCAGCTGGAGCCCGCTGTAGCAGCGCTGGAGGAGATCGAGGCTGCCGGCCATGGCGCCCAGGTGGATGCCCTCGGGCGTCGTGCCGCCCTGGGTGTCGTCGATGTCGGCGGCCAGGGCCTCGCGGAACAGCTCCCAGCTCTTGTCGGGGTCGATCCGGGCGGTGACCCACGCGTAGACGATGCGACTCAGGGTCGAGCCGTGGGCGGTGCGCTCGATGTAGTACTCGATGGTCTTGTCGACCATGTCGTCGTCGAGCTGGTAGCCCATCCCCGCCAGCTGGCCGTGCAGCTCGTCGGGGGACATCAGGTAGAAGAGCATCAGCACGTCGGCCTGCTTGGCCAGCTTGTACCGGTTGGTGGTGTCGCCCTCGGCCTCGAGGATCAGGTCGAGCCGCCCGATGTTGCCGTAGCGCGCCCGGTAGTCGTCCCAGTCGATCTCCTCCAGGTCCTCCCAGCCGGCGAACTGCATGATGATCCCGTCGTGGATCGGCACGTGGAGGTGCCGGGACACGTCGTCCCAGTGATCGGCCTCGGCCTGGGTGACGCCGAGGCGCTCCCACAGCTGGACCTCGGCCTGGTGGCCCTTGAAGCCCCGCCGCACCTCCAGCACCCGCTGGAGCAGCCAGCTCACGAGGACGTTGGTGTAGGCGTTGTCGTCGATGCCGTCGTGGGACCCGGGGTAGCCGTCGTGGTACTCGTCGGGGCCCATCACGCCCCGGATGTGGAAGCGGCCGTCGTCGCCCTTCTTGGCCATCCCGGTCCAGAACCGGGCCTGCTCGACGAGCAGCTCGGTGCCGTACTCCAGGAGGAAGCGGTAGTCGCCGGTGGCCTGGTGGTACTGCCAGGCGTTCCAGACCACGGCCAGGCCGACGTGGTGCTGGCGGCGCGAGTTGTCGGGCATCCAGCGGCCCGACCGGGGGTTCCAGAGCTGCGACGGGGTCTGCTCGGAGCCGTCGCTGCCCGACTGCCACGGGAAGCGGGCGCCCAGCTGGCCCAGGGCGCGGGCCTGGCGGCGGGCGGCCGGCAGACGGCGGGCCCGGTAGCGGAGGAGGGCGCGCGTGGTGTCGGGGAAGCGGAAGTTGAGGAAGGGGAAGACGAAGAGCTCGTCCCAGAAGATGTGGCCCCGGTAGCCCTCGCCGTGGAGGCCGCGGGCGGTGACGCTGGCGTCGAGGTCGCGGACGTGGGGGGCGGCCGACTGCATGACGTGGAAGGCGTGGAGCCGCACGGCGGCGATGACCGACTCGTCGCCGGTGTCGTCGACCACGTCGATCTCGCACCGCTCCCAGAGGTGCTTCCACGCCAGCTCGTGCATGTAGAGGAGCGTGTCGAAGGTGCCCACGCCGATGAGCGCGTCGCGGGCCGACTCCAACGGGCGCCCGACCGCCGTGTCGCGGCTGGTGTAGCAGGCCACGACCTTCTCGACGGTCACCGGCACGCCCTCGGACGCCTGGCACGACAGGACCCGGCTGACCAGCTCGGGGGTGTTCGACGTCTCGAAGCGGACCTGGACCTTGCCGTCGGCCTCCATGTGGGAGCGGGCCGCCAGGGCGGTGCGGACGTGCGACCAGGACGTGTCGACCTCGAGCCAGTCGATCCCGCCCTCGCTCCAGCCGATGTCGACCGGGTGGAGGTGCTGGTTGGCCAGGAGGCGATCCTCGACCACGTTGGTGTTCGCCACCCGGCCGTCGAGCGACGAGCGGACCTCGAGGCGCCCCGACCAGTCCAGCGGGGTGATGACCTGCTCGATGGCGGCGATGTGGGGATCGTCCATGGAGACGATGCGGCGCTCGACGATCTGGGTGGTGCGACCGGCCTCGTCGCGGACCTTGAGGTGCCGGACGACGGTGCCCTTCTTCATGTCGAGCGTCTGGCGCAGCTCCAGGACGTCGCCCTGGCCGGCCCCGAACCAGGGGGCCGGGCGGCCCTCGGCGGGACTGGCGGGGCCGCCCCGGTAGGTCAGGGGCAGCCAGTTGGGCAGGTTGACCAGGCTCTCGTGGTCGATGGGGGTGCCCGCCATCTCCGTGGTCAGACGGTTGTAGACACCGGCCACGTAGGTGCCGGGGTAGTGGACGCCGTCGGCGACGGCCTCGGGCGCCGCCCCCCGGGTGCCCATGTAGCCGTTGCCGAGGGTGCACAGGGACTCCCGGCGGCCCTCGACCTCGGGGTGGACGCCCTCGAAGGTGAAGGCCCAGCCGGTGCGGGAGATGAGCCCCGGGTCGTTGAGGAGGGTGCCATCGCCGCCCACTAGCGACCGGCCTGCGGCGAAGGACCCGTGTGCATCACCGCATCGTCGCGCGTCCGGGAGGTGCCTCCCTACAGCAGCTCGGCCTCGACCAGCTCGCGCCGGACCGCCTCGGCGTCGTCGGCGTGGACGAGCACCTTGAACTGCGGGGTCGTGACCCCCTCGTAGCGCAGCGAGGCCAGCTCGACGGTGCGCATCCGGAACCGCTGGGCCATGTCGGCCAGGACCACGTTGGCCTGGAACTCCGGGAGCGGGCCGAGGTGGATCTCCACCGGCTCGGGGTGATCGGGGTCGGGCTGCTTGGTCTTCCGCCGGAACGCCATGGCGGTCAGCCTCCCACGGTTCGGCGATCGGTGGGCAGCAGCGAGAACCAGGCGGTGTCGCGCCGGCGGCCCTTGATCACCATGTGGGCCCGGAAGGTGCCCTCGTAGGTGAAGCCCATCGCCTCGGCGGCGTGGCGGGAGCGGAGGTTGCGGCTGTCGCACTTCCACTCGAACCGCTGGTAGCCGAGCCCGAACAGGACCTCGGCCAGGCCCAGGGTGACCTCCCGGTTCACGCCGAGACCCTGGACGGCCGGGGTGTACCAGACGGCGCCGATCTCGACGCTCAGGTCGAGGGGCCTGTTGGCGAGCAGGGTCACCGAGCCGACCAGCTCGCCGGTGGCGGCGTCGACGACCGTCATCGTGCGGGAGGTCTCCTGCCCGAAGCCGTGGTCGTGACCGGCCTGCAGGTCGGCGGCGGTGGCGAACGGCTCCCAGGGCATGAATCGCCAGACGAGACGCTCGGCGTCGTAGGCCTCGGCCGACCGGCCCATGCGGGTGACCGGCTCGCCGTTGGAGATGGCGAACAGCTCGGCGGCGTCGGCCGGGACGTAGGGCCGGATCACCAGCCGTTCGGTCCGCACCTCGCCCACGTCCGGCCTCCGCGGGATGCGCTCCCGCGCCGCCAGCACCTCGTCCGCCCACCGCGGCCCCGGCTCCGGTATCTCGATCAGAGGACGGTGATTTCGGCGAGGTCGGTGACGACGACGTGGGCGCCGGCGGCGAGGAGCTCGTCGGGGTCGTCGTGGCGGGCGACGCCGACGACCAGGCCGAAGCCACCGGCCCGGCCGGCGGCGACGCCGGAGACGGCGTCCTCGATGACGACGGCGCGGTCGGGCTCGACCCCGAGCCGCCGGGCCGCCTCGAGGAAGGTGTCGGGGGCGGGCTTGCCGGCGAGGCCCTGGTCCTCGATGTCGACCCCGTCGACGGCGGCGTCGAAGGCATCGGACAGCCCGGCGGCGGCCAGGATGTCGACGCGGTTGCGGCTGGCGGTCACCACGGCCGTGGGGACGCCGGCGTCGCGCACGGCGTCGAGCACCCGGATCGACGAGGGGAAGGTCGTGACGCCGCCGGTGGCGATGGCCTCGTGGAAGTGCTCGTTCTTGCGGTTGGCCAGGGCCCAGGCCGACCCGACGCCGGGGGCGTCGTCGATCGAGCCCCGCGGCAGGGCGATGCCCCGGTCGGCCAGGACGGCCTCGACCCCGTCGATGCGGGCCCGCCCGTCGACCAGGCGGCGGTAGTCGTCGGCCGAGAACGGAGGGTGCGGGACGGCGGGGGCCAGCTCGGGCAGGGCCGTGTCGAACAGCCGGGACCAGGCGTCGAAGTGGACCGAGGCGGTGTCGGTGAGGACGCCGTCCATGTCGAACAGGACGGCCCCGGTCGTGGCCGTGTCGATGACCGGGGCGGTCACGAAGCCGCGTCGTCGGGCTGGGCCGCCTCGTCCAGGGCCTGGGCGAGCGTGTTCCACGAGAGGGTGGCGCACTTGATGCGGACCGGGAACTTCACGACGCCCTGGAGGGCCTCGAGATCGCCCAGCTTCACGCCCGCGGGAGCCTCGACGGCGTCGCCGTCGGCCCCGGCCTCGCCGGCGAAGGCCTCGCCGCCCAGGCTCGACTCGTGGATCGACATCATGGCCTTGAAGGCCTGGGTGAGGTCCTCGACCTCGGCGATGGTCTTGCCCTTCACCGCGGCCGACATCATCGACGCCGACGACTGGCTGATCGAGCAGCCCTG
>DASVEC010000450.1:0-4225 GCA_036380755.1 Iamia sp.
GAGTTCGCTGGGGAGCGGCGTGGGTAGCGTCCGGCTCGTGCCGGAGACGCTCGAGGACAGGGTCGCTGCCACCGCCCGGCGGATCGCCGAGCTGGGGGGCGACGAGGGCAGCTCCGTCTACCGCATGTCGTGGTGGAGCGAGCGGCTCCTCGACTGGGCCATGGACCACCCGCAGTTCAAGGCCCAGCTGTTCCGCTTCGTCGACGTCTTCCCCGCCCTCGACGGCGACGAGGACGTGGCCCGTCACCTCGGGGAGTACATGCGTGGCGTCGGCGTGCCCAAGGCGCTCGACCTCGGGGTCGACGTGGCCGACCACGTCCCGTTCGGCAAGCGGGTCGAGGCCCGGGTGGCCCGCAAGAACATCACCCGCATGGCCGAGCAGTTCATCCTGGGCGAGACGGCGGCCCAGGCGGTCGAGGGGGCGGCGCGCCTGTGGGCCCAGGGCATCGCCACCACCGTCGACCTCCTCGGCGAGAAGACCATCGTCGCCTCGGAGGCCGACCGCTACGCCGATCGCGTCGTCGAGGTCCTCGACGCCCTGGCCGACGCCGCCCCGGGATGGACCGACCAGCCCCGCCTCGAGCGTGACGACCTCGGCCCCCGGCCCCGGGTCAACGTCAGCGTCAAGCCCACCGCCCTCGCCGTCCACTACGAGCCGCTGACCCGCGAGCACGGGCTGGCCTCGGCCCGCGAGCGGATGCGCCGCATCTGCCTCCGGGCGGGGGAGCGGGGCGCCACCGTCCACGTCGACATGGAGCACGCCGACGTCAAGGACCTCACCCTCGAGCTGTTCCGCGACCTGGCCACCGACCCCGAGCTGGCCCACGTCGATCTCGGCATCGTCATCCAGGCGTATCTGCGCGACAGCCGCGACGACCTGGCCGAGGTCATCGCCGTCTCCGCCCTGCGGGAGCGGCCCCTCACCGTGCGGCTGGTCAAGGGCGCCTACTGGGACACCGAGACCATCCAGGCCCGCGCCGCCGGCTGGCCGGTGCCGGTGTTCGAGGACAAGGACGAGACCGACGCCAGCTACGAGCGCTGCGTGCGGCTGCTGCACGACCACCACGGCGAGGTGCGGGCCGCCTTCGCCAGCCACAACCTGCGGTCGCTGGCCTACGCCGTCGAGTACGGCCGGGAGTCGGGCATCCCCGACGACGGCTTCGAGATCCAGATGCTGCACGGCATGGCCGAGCCCATCCACCAGGCGATCCGCCGGATGGGGCTGCGGCTGCGGGTCTACGCCCCCGTCGGCGAGCTGGTGCCGGGCATGGCCTACCTCGTGCGCCGGCTGCTGGAGAACACCAGCAACGAGTCCTTCGTCCGCCACCGGTTCGCCGAGGACGACGATCTCGACACGCTGATCGCGGCGCCCTCGGTCGACGGGCTCCCCGGGCTCGACACCCCCGAGCGGACGACGACCGACGCCGGCGATCCCGTTCCTTACGACCCCGAGCCGGTGCGGGAGTGGCGGCGGCGCCCGCCGCGCGACGCCTTTGCCCACGCGGTGGAGCACACCGGGAAGGACCACGTCCTCGAGGTACCGGCCGTCATCGCCGGCGAGCGGGTCCGCACGACGGCCACGATCGACTCGGTCGACCCCGGTCGCCCCGATCGGGTGGTGGCCCGGGCCGCGGCGTGCGGTGCGTCCGAGGCCGACGACGCCATGGCCGCTGCGGTGGCGGTGCGCGACACCTGGCGGTCGACCCCGGCCGCCGATCGGGCCGCGGTGCTGTTCCGGGCGGCGGCGTGGATGCGGACCCGCCGCGACGAGCTCTCCGCCCGCCAGGTTCACGAGGTGGGCAAGCCCTGGGACCAGGCCGACGCCGATGTCTGCGAGGCCATCGACTTCTGCGAGTACTACGGGCGCGAGGCGCTGCGGCTCGATGCCGGCGGCGCGACCCAGTCGCCGCCCGGCGAGGCCAACCGGCTCAGCTACGTGGGCAAGGGCATCACCGCCGTCATCTCGCCGTGGAACTTCCCGCTGGCCATCCCGTGCGGGATGACCGCCGCCGCCCTGGTCGCCGGCAACCCCGTCGTCCTCAAGCCGGCCGAGCAGTCGCCCGGGGTGGCCTGGTCGCTGGTCGAGGCCTTCGAGGCCGCCGGTCTCCCCCCGGGCGTGCTCGGCTTCGTCCCCGGGTTGGGGGAGGAGGTCGGGGCCCGGCTGGTCGAGCACCCCGAGGTGGCCGTCATCGCCTTCACCGGGTCGCGGGACGTGGGTCTGGCCATCAACGCCGCGGCCGCTGCCGTCCGCCCCGGGCAGCGGCTGGTGAAGCGGGTCATCGCCGAGATGGGGGGCAAGAACGCGCTGATCGTCGATGGCGACGTCGACCCCGACCAGGTCGTGCCCATCGCCCTGCGCTCGGCCTTCGCCTACGCCGGCCAGAAGTGCTCGGCCCTGTCCCGGCTCATCGTGCTCGACCGGGCGTGGGACGTCGTCGTCCCCCGGCTGGTGGCGGCGACGGCCGAGCTGGTCGTCGGGCCGGCGGCCGACCTGGGCACCCAGGTCGGGCCGGTGATCGACGCCGACGCCCACGAGCGGCTCCGGGGCGTGGTCGACGGCGCGCCGGCCCACGGCACCCTGGCGCTCGCCCGCACCGAGGTCCCCGACCACGGCTGGTACGTCGGCCCGACGGTCGTCACCGACGTCGATCCCACGTCCCCGCTGGCCCGCGACGAGCACTTCGGGCCGGTGCTGGCCGTGCTCCGGGCCGGCTCGCTGGACGAGGCGCTGGCCCTCGCCAACGACACGCCCTTCGCCCTCACCGCCGGGGTGTGCAGCCGGTCGCCGTCGACGGTCGAGCGGTGCCGGTCCGAGCTGCGCGCCGGGAACGTGTACGTCAACCGCGACATCACCGGGGCCGTGGTCGGCCGGCACCCCTTCGGCGGCTACGGGCTGTCGGGCGTGGGCTCGAAGGCCGGTGGCCCCGACTACCTGATGCAGCTCGTCGACCCGCGGGCCACGAGCGAGAACACCGTCCGGCAGGGGTTCGCCCCCGAGACCTGACGGACCGGCGCTAGGCCTCGCTGGAGAGAGTCGCCTGGACCAGCCACCCGAGGGCCTCGTCGGCCCGGCCCAGGATCGAGATGTGGCCGTCGCCGTCGCAGACCCACAGCTCGCCCCGGGGGATGGCGCGGGCGAGCCACTCGCCGTGAGTGAGGGGCACCACCCGGTCCTGCCCGCCCTGGATCACGAGCGTGGGCGCGGTGATGGCGGCCGGCTCGAACCCCCAGTAGGCGACGTAGGCGAGGTCGTCGTCGAGCTGGCCGTGGTGATCGGAGGCCACCGCCGGCCGGGCGACCTCGGTGATCCAGCCCCACTCGGCGGCCTCGGCGGCGGCGTCCGACGCGGTGAGGGGCAGCCGGCCCGGGCCGGCCATGTCGTCGTGGAGCGCCCGGGCCTCGGGGCCCTCGAGCGTGGCCCGCAGGGTGTCGACCGAGCTCTGCTCCATGCCGGCGAACCAGTGGAGGCCCTCGGCGTCGAGCGGGGCCAGGCTGGCGATGACGATGGCCGCCACCACCCGGTCGGGCAGGAGCGCGGCGCAGGCCAGGGCGTGGGGCCCGCCACCCGAGTGGCCCATGACGGCGAAGCGGTCGACGCCCAGGGCATCGGCCACGGCGGCGACGTCGTTCGCCGCCGTGCCCACGTCGCGGCCGGCCCTCCGGCTCGACCCGCCGTAGCCGGGCCGGTCGTAGGACACCCAGCGGATGCCGAGGTGCTCGCTGGTGGCGAACAGCGGCCGGGGCGGGGCGCCGATGGCGGGGGTGCCGTGGTTCCACACGATGGTGAGCCGCGTGTCGGCCTCGGTGCCGGTGTCGTAGGCATGCAGACGGCGACCGTCCGGCAGCTCGACGTCGCGCTCCGTCACCATTGGCCGAAACTACAACGCACTCACCAGGGAGGACACCCCCGCCGCACCCCGTGGTCGCCCCGACTCGGGGGGTGTTGGCGGAGGCGGGCCACCTGACAGCCCTCGCCGTTCTGATCGGCCCTGGTTGCGTGGGTGCAACGCTCGCTGATCAGAAGGGCGGCGGCACCGGCGGGGGTGGGCCACCCGGCGGTCGGACAAGGGGTGGGCTGGGCGGTCGATCCGGGGTAGACGTGGGGCCTGCACCGGCCACCCCGGTGCCCCACCCGTCCCCCGAGGTCACACGTGTCCGATCGCCGCTGCCCCTCGTGCCACGAACCGGTCGCCGCCCACCAGACCCTGTGCCCCTCGTGCCGCAC
>DASVEC010000451.1:0-10600 GCA_036380755.1 Iamia sp.
TCACCAAGGTGTTCGTCGACGGCGACGACGCCACCACCTGGTTCGAGCTCCACACGAAGGGAGGTGAGGTCCTGCCCGTGGCCAACTGGAGCCACGTCACCGACGGCAAGGTCGATCGCATCCGGGTCGCCTTCGACCCGCGGCCCATGCTCGGCTGACCGGTACCCTCCTGCTCCCCGCCCCGAGGAGGCAGGACCATGCCGGACGACGACGACGCACGGCTCTACCACATCGGGTTCGCGCCGACGGACCTGCCCGAGGGCGCCGACATCGCCCTGCTCAGCGGTGACCCCGGCCGGTCGGAGCTGATCGCCACCGAGCACCTGGACGAGGGCCGCGCCCTGGCCCGCAACCGCGGTCTCGACGCCTACCTGGCCGTCCTCCCGGGAGGGCGCCCGGTGGTGTGCGCCACCAGCGGGATGGGCGCGCCCTCGATGAGCATCGTCGTCAACGAGCTGGTGCAGGCCGGCATCCGGACCATCATCCGCATCGGCACCAGCGGCTCGATCCAGGACGACGTCCACATCGGCTCGGTGGTGGTGGCCCATGCCGCCCTCACCAACCAGGGCGCGGCCGACGACATCGCCCCGCCCCGGTACCCCGCGGCCGCCGATCCCTTCCTCACCGTGGCCCTCGCCCAGGCCGCCGCCGACCTCGGCCTCGACCACCACGTGGGCACGGTGGCCTCGGTCGACACCTTCTTCGAGGGCCAGGAGCGCTCGCAGTCCTCGGCCAACCCGCATCTGCTGCGGCGGTTGCACGGGATGATCGACGAGTACGCCGCCCTCGGCGTCCTCAGCTTCGAGATGGAGGCGGGCACGCTGCTCAAGATGGGCGGCGTCTATGGCTTCGCCGCCGGTTGCGTGGTGGGCATCGTGGCCCAGCGCACCGAGGGCGAGCAGCCCAAGGTGGCCGAGAAGGACGCCGCCGTCGACCGCGCCGTCCGCACCGCCATCAGGGCCGCCGACGGCTGGTCGACACGGGCGGGCTGAGCCGGTCGCCGCTACCGTGCGCGGCGTGGGGATGCAGATCGACCGGGCGGTCGTCCTGGTCACCGGGGCGACGGGTGGGATCGGGCGCGCTCTGGTCGCCGAGGCGCGCCAGCGCGGGGCCACCGTGGTCGGCGCCGACCTGCCCGGCACTGAGTCCGACATCGACCTCGACATCACCGATCGGTCCGCGGTCGACCGCGCCGTGGCCGAGGTGGTCGCCGAGCACGGGCGGCTCGACGTGGTGGTGGCCAACGCCGGGATCGGCCGCGCCGGCCTGGTCGAGGATCTCTCGCCCGACGACTGGGATCGCATCATCGACGTCAACATCCGGGGCACGGTCCACACCGTCGACGCCGCCTACCGGCAGATGCTCACCCAGGACGGCGGGGCCATCGCCCTGGTGGCGTCGCTCAGCGGTCTGGTGCCGACACCCCTGCTGGTGGCCTACAGCGCCTCCAAGGCGGCCGTCGTCGGGCTGGGCGAGGCGCTCCGGCCCGAGGCCGCCCGTCACGGCATCGGCGTCACCATCGCCTGCCCCGGGCCGGTCGAGACCCCGCTCCTCGACCGCCCGTCGTGGACGGCCGGGACCGAGGTGCGGCGCCATCTGGTGCGCAGCGCCGGGCCGGCGCTGGCACCGGCCCGGGTGGCCGCAGCCGTCCTCGACGGGGTCGAGGCCGGGACGGCCGTGGTCGTGCCCGGCCGGGCGTCGCTGCTGTGGTCCCTCCAGCGCCACTCGCCCCGTCTCGTCCGCCGGGCCGTGGCCCGCAACCTCCGTCTCGAGCTCGACGCCTCGGGCTGATCAGCTCTCGCAGCCGACGCCGTCGTTGTCGGCGTCGAGGCCGTAGGGGTCCGAGCCGACGACCTGAACCGGGCCGTCGACGTAGGCGGGACCGTTGCCGGACCCGCCGCTGCAGTCGACGTCGCTGGCGATCGGGACGCAGGGCGTGTAGTTCGGATCGCAGCCACCCCCCGACGGGGCGGCCGTCGTGGGCGGGGGCGGCGGCGCCGTGGTGGGCGGCGGCGGGGGCGGAGCCGTGGTCGTGGTGGGCGGCGCCGTCGTGGTCGTCGTCGTGGTCGTGGTCGACGTCGTGGTGGTGGTGGTCGTGGTCGGCCGGGGTCGCGTCGTGGTGGTCGTCTCCGGCTCCTCCGCCTCCGTGTCCGGTGGCGCGTCCGCCGGCGCGACGGCCTCGGCCGTGTCGTCCGGGGTCTCGCCACCGCAGGCGGCGCCTCCCCACAGCAGCAGCGCCGCGCCGGCGACGGCGATCGCTCGTCCCATCGGTTCCTCCCCTGATCGCCCCCTCCGGGCGATGCCGGTCGGCACCCTACCCGAAGTGGCAGATCGCGTCACGTTGCGTCCCGGCCCGAGCCGCCAGACTGGGCCGGTGGAGCTGACGGTGCGCGAGCTGCTGCCCGACGAGATGGGCATCCGCATCCAGTACTTCCACGGGGCCAGCGACGAGCACCTGGTGCGCATGGGCGTGGACCGCGCCCTGCTGCCGGCGCCCGACGTGTGGGCGGCCGCCTACGCCGCCGACGCCGTCCTCCCCCGCGAGGAGCGCACCACGGCGTCGCTGGGGTGGGAGCTCGACGGCGAGGTCGTCGGCTTCGCCTCGCTCGACCGGATCACCTACGGCGACGAGGCCTTCTTCCACCTCCACCTGCTCGACGCCGACCGGCGGCATCGGGGCCTGGGTGCCCCGTTCGTCCGGCTGTCGGCGGCGCGGTTCGTCGAGCTCTTCGCCCTGCGGCGCCTGCTCTCGGAGCCCAACGCCTTCAACGTGGCCCCCAACCGCACGCTGCAGCGGGCCGGCTTCCGCTACGTGCGCACCCACGAGACCGCGCCCGGCCCCTTCAACCCCCACCAGCCCGTCACCCGCTGGGTGCTCGACACCGCCGACCTGGTGCCGTGAGCGGCGAGAGCGGGGTGACGGTGCGGGCCGCGGTCGAGGCCGACCTGCCCGCCATCACCCACCTCTTCAACGTCCTCATCCCGACGACGGCCACGGCCTGGCGGGACCACCTGGCCGACACCGACGAGATGGCCGAGTGGTGGGACGGGCAGGCCGCCGCCGGCCATCCGGTGCTGGTGGCCGAGGCCGACGGTCGGGTGGTCGGCTACGCCACGTGGACCGGCTTCCGCGGCGGCGACCGCTTCCCCGGCTACCGGCGGACGGTCGAGCACACCATCCACGTCGCCGGCGACCAGCACGGCCGGGGCGTGGGCCGCACCCTGCTGGAGGCGCTGGTCGCCGAGGCCGGCCGGCGGGACGTGCACGTGATGGTCGGCGCCGTCGACAGCGAGAACACCGGCTCGCTGGCCTTCCACGAGGCCCTCGGGTTCACCGAGGTGGGCCGGATGCCCGAGGTCGGCCGCAAGTTCGACCGCTGGCTCGACCTCGTCCTCCTCCAGCGCATCATCGACCCAGCCGGCTGAGGGCCGCGCCGTCAGCGGCGCTGGCCGACCAGGTGGAAGAGCCGGCTCAGACGCCGGTACGGATCCCGCCGGCTGGCCTCGAGCTCGACGGCCAGCACCTCGTCCTCGGGATCGGTGGCGGGTCGCTGCGGAAGCCAACCGTCGGTGAAGAGCCGAACTCCGTACCAGGCGAGGGGCGTGACCCCGTGGCCGGCCAGGGCCCGCTCGAGCGTCTCGATCGAGTCGCCGCGGGTCTCCAGCCCGAGCCCGTTGAGCTGGCGGTCCTCGTCGAAGGCGGCCAGGGCCGCCGCCCACTCGCCGCGGAGTACGGGCAGGACCGCCATCACCTCGACGTTCTTGGCGACGACCGAGACCACGCCACCCGGCCCCGCCAGGGCGCAGAGGGCGGCGACGAGCGGCCGCGGGTCGTCGAGGTACATGAGGACGCCGTGGCACAACACGCCGTCGAAGGTGGCGTCGTCGAGCGCGGCCGGCGCGTCTTCGCCGGTGGCCTCGACCAGGCGGACACGGGCCTGCGTGGCGTCGTCCTCGGCCGCCACCGCCGCCTCGGCCCGGGCCAGCATCGCCGCCGAGGGGTCGACGATGGTGACGTCGTAGCCGGCGCGGGCGAGGGGGATGCTCTGGGTGCCGGCGCCCCCGCCGACGTCGACGATCCGCCCCGGTGGCGGGGCGAGGTGGTGGCGCAGGTGGGCGGCGACGACGTGGGTGCGCACCCGGCCCCGCAGCGAGCCGTAGTGGCCGTCGACGAACGCCGGGGCCAGCTCGGCCCAGGCGTCGTCCTCCGGCGGCGCGGTCACGCTCCCATGGTGGCGCGGATCAGGAGGCGAAGTCAGGATCGTTCGTGCGCAGCGAGTCGCTGCGGCCGGCGGGCTCCTCCCAGTCCTCCTGGCGGCCGAGGGCGGTGAGGTCGAGGAAGGCGTAGGCGCCGCCCATCCACTCGGCGCCCCGGCCGAAGCAGCTGTAGGTGTGGAACACGTCGTCGTCGACGCGGAGGAAGCAGCTCCATCCGGGCTGCTCGCCGGACCAACCGGCCCACGCCGGGTCCTGCTCGGCCCACTCGGACTGGGGGCGGTAGTTGTACTCGGCGGGCACCACCGACTCGTCCAAGGTGACGTGGAAGTCGTAGTTGAACATGCTCCCGAGCGACGAGTACCAGGGGAAGGTCCAGCCCTTCTTGGCCCGGTAGGCGGCGATCTTCTCGATCGGGGCGCGGGAGACGTAGGCGAGCCGGGTGTCGCGGCGGGCGAGGTGCTCGCGCAGCCCGTCGGACATCTCCTCGGCCCCGGCGGTGCAGCTGGGGCAGCCGTCGGTCCACTCCGGCTCGAACATGAAGTGGCTCACGATGAGCTGGTCCTGGCCGTCGAACAGATCGAGCAGGGTGCACTCGGAGCCGTCGAGGGCGGTGAACCGGTAGTCGGCCTCGACCTTCACCATGGGCAGCTCCCGCCGCTTGGCGCTGAGCCGGTCACGGGCTCGCGTCAGTGCCTTCTCCTCGTCCAGAAGGGCGATGCGGGCGGTGCGCCACTCGGCGGGCGACACGATCTCGGGCAGGGGCATGGGGTCTCCTCGGCTGGCGGGCAGAGAGGTCTGACCCTGCGCTCCCCCGTCACTCATCGCCGACCCCGGAAGTGGCCACAGGTTGACCACTTCGACGGCGCACCCTCGGGCCATGACCCGACCCCGCTACCCGCACGGCGTCCCCTGCTGGATCGAGCTGGTCGGTGCCGACCCGGGCGCCGCCACCGCCTTCTACGGTGCGGCCTTCGGCTGGCAGGTCGACGACGGCGTGGCCCGCCTCGACGGCCTCGCCGTGGCCGGTCTGCAGCCGATCGCCGAGCGCGCCACCGGCCCGGCCCGCTGGGCCACGGCGATCGCCGTCGACGACGTCGATGTGGCCGCGGCCGCGGTGGCCACCCACGGCGGCGGGGTGGGCCACGGGCCGGTCGACGTGTCCGGGGTGGCCCGCGTGGCGGCGTGCGCCGACCCGGCGGGCGCACCGTTCGGGCTCTGGGACGCCGACAGCCGGGTCGGCGCCGAGCTGGTCAACGCCCCGGGCACGTGGAACTGGAGCGACCTGGCCACCACCGATCCCGACGGGGCCGCCACCTTCTACGGCGCCGTGTTCGGCTGGCGGGCCGTCCCCATCCCCGCCTTCGGCGCCACCATGTGGCAGCGACCCGGCTACGCCGAGCACCTCGATGCCCTCGACCCCGACCGGGCCGAGCGGCACGCGGGCGACGGCGTGCCCGAGGGCTTCGGCGACGCCGTCGGCTGGCTGCTCGAGCCCGACGTCACCCATCCGCCGGGCTGGGTCGTGACCTTCGCCGTCGACGACACCGACGCCGTCGTCGATCGGATCGTGGCCGGTGGCGGCGCCGTCGTCACCCCGCCCCACGACCTCGGTCCCACCCGGCTGGCCGTGGTCGACGATCCCTTCGGCGCCCGGTTCACCGTCAGCCACTACCGGCCCGGCTGACGGGGCGCGGGTCAGACGGGCACGAAGCGGAAGGTGTCACCGTCGACCTGGACCCGACCGGCCGGAGCGGTCGGGAAGTGGGTGCCGAGGAACAGCGCGCCAGTGCTCGCCGCCGTCGCCAGCATGCGGTGGCGGGTCTCGCGGGCCTCCCCGACGTCGGCGTCGCCGATCTCGGGGGTGTCGGGCACGGCGCACTGGAGCGGGTGGTGCAGGAAGTCGCCGGTGATCAGCCCGATCTCGCCCTCGGACTCGATCCAGAGCGAGACGTGCCCGGGCGTGTGGCCGGTGGTGGGTTCGAGACGCAGGCCGTCGCCCAGGTCGGCGTCCTCCTCGACGATGTCGGCCAGCCCGGCGGCGAAGATCGGGGCGATCGACTCGGCGTAGGCCTCCTCCTCGCCGGGCACGTCGGACGCCTTGCGGTGGGCGAGCTCGGCCTCGGTGTAGAGGTGGCGGGCGCCGGCGAAGGTGGGCACCCAGGCATCGCCCTCCCGCCGCGTGTCCCAGCCGATGTGGTCGGCGTGGAGGTGCGTATGGACCACCACGTCGACGGCATCGGCGGCGAAGCCGGCCTCGGTGAACCGGTCCCAGAAGGGCCAGTCCTGGTCGTTCCAGAACGGGAACTGCAGGCGCTTGCCGTTCCCGACGCACGGGTCGACGACGAGGGTGCGCCCGCCGACCTCGACGACGAAGGCCTGGACGGCGAAGCCGATGGTCCCGTCCTCGGCGGCGAAGTCGGGCACCAGCCACGGGATCCGCTGGGCGTCCGCGGCCACGAACCCGGGGAAGAACAGCTCGGGCGGGATGCCCGGCGTCTCGGCCTCCACCACCCGCGTGATCCGCGCCGCCCCGACCGTCCATCGCTGCACCTGTGCCTGCACGGCGCGAGCCTCCCACGCCGACGGGGTCACAGGTCGAGCACCAGGGCCCGGTGGTCGGACACCTCGGGCGCCGCGGGAGCATCGAAGGCCCGGACCGCGTCCGGGTCGGAGACCAGCAGGTAGGAGGCGTGGCGGACCGGCTTGGGGTACAGCGACGTGCGCGTGTCGCGGGTGCCCACCAGGTCGACCAGACCGATGGCGCCGAGCACGGCGAAGGTCTCGCTGTCGGGGAGGACGTTGAGGTCGCCCGCCACCACGACGAGGTCCCCGGGCTCCCGGACCCGCTCGACCAGCGCCGCCAACCGGCGGGCCTGGCTCCGCCGGGCCGGGGTGTCGCCCTTGCCCGCCGGGTCCCGCAGCCCGTGCAGCTGGACGACGGTCACGGCCCGATCGGCGTCCCGGTCGACCAGGCGCACGCCGTGGGCGATGCGGGGACGATCGGCGATGGCCCACGTCCCGTGGTCGACGAAGGCGCCGTGGACGAAGGAGGCCTCCTGGCCGACCACCGGGATCCGGCGATCGACGAACGTGGCCAGCCCGAACTCCTGCCGGTGCTCGCGGCCATCGCCGTCGGCCACCGGTCCGGCATCGCTGGCCAGGAACGACCCCTGGTGACCGGGCAGGGCGGTGCGCACGTCGTCGAAGAGGTCGGCCCGCTGCGGCAGCGAGCGCTCGCCGTCGTCGAAGCGGGTCCAGCCCGCCAGCCCGGGCGTGCTGGTGACCTCCTGCAGGCAGAGGACGTCGGCCCCGCAGCCGGGGAGCCAGTCGGCCAGGGCGTCGTAGGTCGCGCCCCCCCACGCGTTCAGCGACACGATGCGCACGCCCCCGAACCTACGGTGGCGGTCGTGACGACGGCGACGACCTGCCCGAGGACTGGGAGCCGACCGGGGTGGCCCTGAGCGCCTTCCTCGCCGCTCGCGGCTCGCGCACCGGTACCGTCGGATCATGGCCGAGCCCCGCGTCCCGATCGGGCACCGGCTCCTCGACCTGGCCGGGGCGATCATGCTCGGCGTGGCCACGATCTTCGTGCCCAAGGCCCGCCCCGACGACCACTGGTCGACGAGCCCCAGGGCCGAGGTCCACGAGGAATCGGCGTCGGAGGCCTCCGGACCACCCCGCCGTCGGCGCCGCCGCCGGGCCTGACCTCCTGGCAAGATGCTCCGGACGTCGCACGGGCGACGACGAAAGGGGGGACCGATGCGGGTCCTGGTGCTGGGAGCCGGCTTCGGCGGGCTCGAGCTGACGTCGGCGCTGTCCGAGGCCCTCGGCGACGGCGTCGACCTCACGCTCGTCGACAAGGCCGCCGGCTTCGTGTTCGGGTTCTCCAAGCTCGACGTGATGTTCGGGCGCACGGTGCCCGAGCACGTCGTGCACCCCTACGCCGACGTGGTGAAGCCCGGGGTCACGTTCGTCCCGGCCGCCGTCACCGCCATCGACCCCGTCGCCCGCCGGGTCGAGACCGATGCCGGCACGTTCGAGGCCGACATCGTCGTCGTGGCCCTCGGTGCCGACCTCCACCCCGACGCCACCCCGGGTCTGGTCGAGGACGGGCACGAGTTCTACACGGTGCCCGGGGCCTTCGCCCTGCGCGAGGTGCTGGCCGGGTTCGACGGCGGGCGGGTGATCGTGGCCGTCACCTCGACCCCGTTCAAGTGCCCGCCGGCGCCCAGCGAGACGGCCCTGATGGTGCACGACCTGTTGGTGGACAAGGGCGTGCGCGATGCGTCCGAGATCGCCCTGGTGATGCCGATGGGCGTCCCCATCCCGCCGTCGCCCGATGCGTCGAAGGCACTGCTGGCGGCGTTCGCCGAGCGGGGCATCGCCTGGCACCCCGAGTCGGTGGTGACCTCGCTCGACCCCGAGCGCCACGTCGCCGTCCTGGCCGGCGGCACCGAGCTGCCCTACGACCTCTTCCTCGGCGTGCCGGTGCACCGGGCACCCGCCGTCGTCGAGGAGTCCGGCTTGTGCGAGGACGGCTGGGTGCCGGTCGACCCGCTCACCCTCGAGACGCGGTTCCCCGACGTCTACGCCGTGGGCGACGTCACCAGCGTCGGCACCCCCAAGGCCGGGGTGTTCGCCGAGGGCCAGGCGGCCGTGGTGGCGGAGGCGATCATCGCCCGGGCCCGGTCGGCGGACCCGACGACCACCTACGACGGCAAGGGCGTCTGCTACCTCGAGTTCGGCCACGACCAGGTGGCCAAGGTCGAGGTCACCTTTCTCAGCGGCCAGGCCCCCAACGGCCAGCTCGAGGGCCCATCGTCGCTCCTCGCCGAGGACAAGGCCACCTTCGGCTCCAGCCGCATCGCCCGCTGGTTCGACCGCGAGTGGTCCCTCCACTGACGAACGGCGGCCATTGACCCCCATGAGCCGCACCGATACGGTCCCCGTCAGGGCTGGCCGTAGGGCCGGGGAGGGGACGTTCCACCATGCGCAAGTTGATCATCGCCTTCGTCGTGATGGCGTCTGCGACCGTGACAGGGGTGAGCGCCCCACCCGCTGAGGCCATCATCGGCGGCTCGACCTCCTCACGAACTTGGACCGTCGCCCTCATCAACCCGGATCAGTCGCTCCCGATGTCCAAGCGGATCGAATGCTCTGGCGTGCTGCTCAGCCGGTACGTGGTCGCGACCTCCCACCACTGCCGCCAAGCGATCCGGAACGCCAAGGTCGTGATCGGGAGGAGCAACCTGTCGAGCTCCGGCGGCCACGTGACGACCATCTCGAAGTCGAAGCGTCACGGCGGGGCCGACATCGAGCTGATCGTCCTGAAGACGCCCGCGCCGGCCTCCTTGACCCCGATCTCGATGTTCAGCTCGACGCAGCTGAAGCCCGGTAACGACATCCACCCCTATGGATACGGAAGGACCGGGACGGACCAGACCGCGGGACTGAGTCCCACCTTGCGGCGGACCACCCTCCGGGTGAACAAGAACATCGGGTCGGACTTCCTGGCGACCTGGGACTGCCGCAGCATCGCCGGTGGTGACTCGGGCGGACCGGCGACCCGCGTGGTGGACGGACGTGAATACCTCGTCGGCGTCAACCGGGGATACACCGTGCCTCATCTCGGCGATCCCTGCCGCGGCGGTGGCTATGGGTCGACGTTCGTGAGGGTGACCCCTGGGCCGGACGACCAGGTCTACCGCTGGGTCAAGTCGAACAAGAACGGGTGGTAGGTGGGAGTTCACATCCGACCACCTGGCGGAGCGGGGGGGATTCGAACCCCCGGGGGCTTGCACCCCGGTCGCTTTCAAGGCGACTGCGATCGTCCACTCTGCCACCGCTCCGCCGGGGAGCGTAGGCCGATGCGCACGGCGTGGGCGGGTCCGATCGGCGACGTCGCCGGCCAGGCCAGAACGAGATCGTCGCCGGACGCAGCCGCGCCGAGCGGGCCGTGACCGAGCAGGACGACCGGCCGGTGGGCCGGCGCGGCCAGCCCCGGGAGGGTGACGGTCGTGCCGACGGGGGTGGCGAGGAGCACGGCGTAGACGGCGCCGCCGGCCTGGGTGTAGCGGACGTCGATGCCCTCGGGCGTGGTGGCTGACGCCTCGACCCACGGCCGGGTGCCGACCAGGGCCTCGCCGGCGACGTCCATCCAGGCGCCGAGATCCCGGAGGCGCGACGCCTCCCGCTCGACGATCGTGCCGGCCGCATCGGGACCCACGTTGAGGAGGAGGTTGCCGTTCTTCGCCACCATGTCGACCAGGCTGCGGATCAGCTCGTCGGGGTCGATCAGGCGGTCGTCGGGCTCGTTGGCGTTCTGGCCGAAGGCCGCGCCCATCCCTCGGGTCGCCTCCCACTTGTGGTTGGTGGCGACCGG
>DASVEC010000452.1:0-5378 GCA_036380755.1 Iamia sp.
GTCCGCTGTCGAGCTCGTCGACCCAGTAGGCCGTCTCGCTGGGGCTCGGCGCTCGCCCGAGGACGTTGGCGTAGACCAGCTCGACGAACTCGGTGTCGTCGAGCTCGCCGTACTCGGTCTCGAACTCGGGGGCACCGACCATGAGGTCGGCCACCCGCTTGAGCGAGACGCCCTTGTTGACCTCGCGCCACCAGTAGGCGAGACCGGCCGTGTCCGGCTTGCGCAGGAAGACGGCCCGGTAGAGCCGGATCACGCCGCCGGTGCGGGTCTGGTAGGTCGACTGGTTGAGCAGGTTGCGGGCGTACACCTCGGGCAGCTGGCCGCCGTTGAGGTTGGCCAGACCGGAGCTGCGCTCGCTGGCGCTCGGGCCCCGGTCGTAGGCGTCGAGGTACATGCGGGTGACGAACGTCGACGCGCTCGGCTGGGGGCCGTAGCGGATCTGTTGCTTGATCCAGTTCGAGAAGGCCGCGACCCGGGTGTAGATGCCCGGGAAGCCCTCGAAGGCGCAGCCCTCGCCGGTGCTGACGATGCCGACCTGGACCCAGGTGCCACCCCGGTTCTGGACCAGCGGTCCGCCGCTGTCGCCCTGGCAGGAGTCCTTGCCCGGGGCGGCGGCGCACACCATGGTCGACTGCTGGTAGAAGCCCGGGTAGCCGTCTTGGCAGTCGCTCGCGCTCGACACGTTCACGGTGACCTGGCGCAGCTTGGTCGGGTAGTTGGGCTCCCCGAACGCCGTGGTGCCCCACCCCGTCGTCGTCACGGCCGCGCCTGCCGACGGGCTGACGTTCTGGGCGGTGAGGGGCTGGAACGGGATCGATGCCGGTGCCGGCTTGTCGAGCCGGAGGAGGGCGAGGTCGTTGCGACCGTCGTACTGGAGCCAGCTGGGGTGTTGGCGGAACTCGACGACGGCGATGCGCGTGCCCCCGGACTGGAGATCCTGGGTGCCGACGAGGACCTCGATGTCCTGCACCCGGGGGAAGAAGTCGTCGCTCGGATCGCCGGGGTCGCCGAGGTCGCTCACGCAGTGACCGGCCGTCAGGACCCAGTTGCGGGCGATGAGCGTGCCGCCGCAGAACTGGGCGTCGCGGTTGTCCACCGTGTCGCTGAACACGAGGGCGACCTGCGAGGGCCAGGCCCCGTCCGCCGCCTCAGTGCCGCCCACGATGCGGGGATCGCTCCGGGGGTCCTCCGCCCCGCCCGGGGCCGCCGCCAGGCCGCAGACGGCGAGCAAGGCCAGAACGCCGACCAGGAGACGACGGGACAGCGAGGAACGGTGCGTCACAGCGTCGGGACGGTACCACCCCGACAACCGGCGGGCGTCGAGCCGAGGGGCAGACTGCAGCCCGTGACCGGCGCCATCGAGGACCACGCCCTCCTGTCCGACACCGAGTCGGCCGCCCTCGTCGACCGGGACGGAACCATCGACTGGCTGACGTTCCCCCGCTTCGACAGCCCCTCCTGCTTCTCCGCCCTGCTGGGCGGGCCCGAGCACGGGTACTGGCGCATCGCCCCGGCCGGCGGCCCGCACCGGGTCGAGCGCCGCTACCGGCCCGGGACGCTCGTGCTGGAGACGACCACGACGACACCCGACGGCACCGTGCGGGTCGTCGACTGCATGCCGGTCCGCGACAACGCCCTCCAGGTGGTCCGTCTGGTGCAGGGCGTCGCCGGGCGGGTGCCGGTCGACGTCGAGCTGGCGGTGCGCCCCGACTACGGCTCGATCGTGCCCTGGGTGCGGCAGACCGAGCGGGGCCTCCAGTTCGTGGCCGGGCCCGACGGACTGTCCCTCACCTCCCCCGTGCCGCTGGCGGCCGACGGATGGGTCCACCGGGGACAGGTCGAGGTGGCGGCCGGCGACGAGCTCGGCTTCGAGCTGGCCTGGCACCCCTCGGCCATCGCCGCCCCGCCCCCGTGCGACGTCCCCGCCGCCGTCGCCCGCACCACCGCGTGGTGGGAGGAGTGGAGCGCGAGAGGCCGGGCGCCGGAGCCGTGGGAGGACGTCGTGACCTCGTCGCTCACCGTCCTGAAGGGCCTCACCTACGCCCCGACCGGCGGGGTGGTGGCGGCACCGACCACCTCGCTGCCGGAGCTGATCGGCGGCACCCGCAACTGGGACTACCGCTACTGCTGGCTGCGCGACGCGACCTACACCCTGCTGGCGCTGATGCAGGCGGGCCACACCGAGGAGGCCCGGGCGTGGCGGGAGTGGCTGCTGCGGGCCGTCGCCGGCCGGCCCGACCAGGTGCAGATCATGTACGGGTGCGCGGGCGAGCGCCGGCTGCCCGAGTGGGAGGTCCCGTGGCTCCCGGGCTACGCCGGGTCAGCGCCGGTGCGGGTCGGCAACGCCGCCCACGGCCAGCTCCAGCTCGACGTCTACGGCGAGGTCCTCGACGCCCTCACCCAGGCGGCCGAGAGCGGCCTGGCCGACGACGGGGCGAGCTGGCCCATGGCGACGGCCTTCGTCGACCACCTGGCCGAGATCTGGCGCCAGCCCGACGACGGCATCTGGGAGGTCCGGGGCGGGAGCCGGCCGTTCACCCACTCCAAGGTGATGGCGTGGGTCGCCCTCGACCGGGCCCTCCGGTGGTCGGACCGTCACGGCCTCGACGCGCCGACGGCTCGCTGGCGGGCGGTGCGGGACGACATCCGGGCCGACGTGCTGGCCCACGGGGTCGACGCCCGGGGCGTCTTCGTCCAGACCTACGGGAGCCGGGCCCTCGACGCCAGCCTCCTGCTGGTGCCGCTCGTCGGCTTCCTCCCGCCCGACGACCCCCGGATCGTGGCGACCGTCGAGGCCATCGGGCGCGAGCTCACCGAGGACGGGCTCGTCCTCCGCTACCGCCCCGAGCACACCGACGACGGGCTCCCCGGGGGCGAGGGCGTCTTCCTGCTCTGCTCGTTCTGGATGGTCGACGCCCTGGCCGTCATGGGCCGGCGGGACGAGGCCGTCGCCCTCTACGAGCGGCTCGTCGGCCTGCGCAACGACGTGGGCCTGCTGGCCGAGGAGTGGGACCCGGCGACCGGACGGATGCTGGGCAACATGCCCCAGGCCTTCTCCCACGTCGGCCTGGTGTCGAGCGCCCTCCTCCTCACCGGCCAAGGCGCGACCCGACACATGCCGGAGTGAGCGCCAGCAACGCGGCTCGGCAGGCAGCCGATCGAAGGCCGGAGGACGTGGGCCCGGCGCAGCCGCTGGGGGCGCGGGGGTCTCCCCCGCACGAAGCCGATCGGCGCCGAGGAACGAGGCGTCGTCGGCTGGGAGGACCTTCAGCGCCGAGCGCAGCGAGGCACGAACAGCTCGAAGGAACGGAGTGAGCGCCAGCGAACGAGTGACTGAGACCTAGAAGCGGTTCGCGTACGTCCAGCTGGTGAGGAGGAAGCGGGCGGTGTCGCCGGTGGTGTCGCCGAGCCACTGGGTCATCTCGGTGGGGGTCGGCACGCGGCGGACGAGGGCCCAGAAGGCGGCGGTCACGCTGGTGGTGGGGTCGGTCGCGTCGCGGTACTCCTGCGACTCGGAGAACCCGACCATCACCTGGCCGCGGGTGCGCCGGCCCGACGAGAGCTCGTCGACCCAGTAGTCGAGCTCGGTCGGGGACGGGTCCCGCTCGAGCACGTTGTCGTACACCAGGTCGACGAAGCCGGCATCGTCGAGCTCGCCGTAGAGGATCTCGAACTCCGGCGCCCGGACCATGAGGTCGGCGATGCGCCGGAGCGACACGCCCCGGTTGATCTCGCCCATCCAGAAGGTGAGGCCGCCGCTGTCGGGCTCCCGCAGGAAGATGGCCTTGTAGAGCCGGATCACCCCGCCCGAGCGAGCCCGGAAGGTCGAGCCGTCGAGCAGCTCGGCCACGAACGCCGCGGTCGACTTGCCGTCCTCGAGGGCGGCCACGCCGTAGAACAGCTCGGTGTTCGAGGGCTGGCGCCCGAAGAGGTCGAGGTACTGGCGCCGCACGAACGCGCTGGCGTTGGGCTGGGGCCCGTAGCGGACCTGCCATCGGATCCACGTCGAGTAGGTGGAGATCCGGGCGAAGACGCTGGGGTGCTCACCGCAGACGGCGCCCCAGCTGACGATGCCGACCTGGACGTCGTCGACGTACAGGGGCCCGCCGCTGTCGCCCTGGCAGGTGCCCTTGCCGGACGCCCAGGCGCAGATGTGGGAGGTGGGGTCGTAGATGGCCCCGAACACGGAGCGGCACGTCACCGAGGTCTGGGCGACCAGGTCCACGTGCCGCAGCTCCTCGGGGAACGCCCCGGCGCTGTCGAACATGTCGCCCCAGCCCACGGCGGTCTCGATCGTGCCAGCGGCGGGCGGGCCGCCGGCGGGCGCGAGGGCCTGGATCGGCGTGGTGGCCGGCACCGGGTGGTCGAGGCGGATGAGGGCGACGTCGTTGCGGAGCAGCTCGCGGTTCCAGCCGGGGTGGATGCGGAACTCGACGGCGCGGATGCGGGTGCCGCCGCTGCCGAGGTCCTGGCTGCCGACGAGCACGTCGATCTCGCCGGGGGTCGGCGCCCAATCGGAGGCGGGATCGCGCACGCAGTGGGCCGCGGTCAGGATCCAGCTCCGGTCGATGACGGTGCCACCGCAGAACTGGCCCTGGAAGGTCGTGTAGCCCCGCAGGATCAGCCCGGCCTGCGAGGGGTAGGCGTCGGCCGGCGCGGTGGTGCCGCCGACGATCCGGCTGTCCGGACGACCGTCCTCCGCCGGCCCGTCCCGCCGGTCGGCGATGCGGGGGCCGTCGACCTCGGCGGGCGCCGTCGCCGTCGTACCCGTCGGGCGCGGCTCGTCGGTGGCGGCCGTGGCCGGAGCCACCAGCCCCACCACCGTCGCCGCCAGCATCGCCACCGCGATCGTCGATCGGGCACCCCACCGAAGGGTCGCGTGGGTCGTCGTCATCTCTGCCTCCCCAGGCACTTCCGCCGCGTCGTTGCGGGGCCGATCCCCACCGCTGACGTCGGCGGAACGCTAGCCCCGACCGGCACCACCGGTCACGTCCGGCTCACGCCAGGTGGTCGATGAACCGCTCCAGCTGGCGGAGGTTGCGGCACTCGAACACGCCGTCGCAGTGCGTGGAGTACTCCCCCACGATCGAGTCGCCGGTGTCCCAGTAGTTCTTGGGCTCGGGGTTCAGCCAGTAGACGTGGCGGGCCCGGTGCTGCATCTCCTTGACCACCCAGGACTGGGACGCGTGGTAGTTGTTCCGGGCGTCGCCCAGGAGGATCACCGTGGTCTTGGGGCCGATCTCCTTGCCCCACCGCTGCCAGAAGACCTCGAAGGCGTGGCCGTAGTCGGAGTGGCCGTCGACCCAGACGACGTCGGCCTCGGTGTTGACCCGGTGGATCGCCTGGTTGATGTCCTCGTTGCCCTCGAAGAACGAGGT
>DASVEC010000453.1:0-3687 GCA_036380755.1 Iamia sp.
TGAGGTCGCGCCCCTCGACCAGGTCGACGCCCATGAGCCGGGCCAGCAGGGCGTGCTCGAAGTACGCCGAGTTGTGGACGCCGGGGGTCAGCACGACGATCCGCGGGTTGCGCACGGTCGGCGCCGTGGCCCGCAGCGACCGCAGCAGGTGGCGGGGGTAGTCGTCGACGCCGGCGATCGCCTGGGCCCGGAACAGGTCGGGGAACACCCGGGCCATCACCCGCCGGTTCTCCATCACGTACGACACGCCCGACGGCGAGCGGAGGTTGTCCTCCAGCACCCGCATCTCGCCGTGCTCGTCGCGGATCACGTCGATGCCGGCCACGTGGATGTGGACCCCGCCCAGTGGGCGGATCCCGTGCACCTGGCGGTGGAAGTGCGGCGAGGAGTGGACGAGCGACCGGGGGACCACCCCGTCGTCGAGCACCTGGCCCTCGCCGTAGATGTCGGCGAGGAACATCTCCAGCGCCCTCACCCGCTGGACGATGCCGGACTCGAGGCGGGCCCAGTCGCCGGCGCCGATCACCCGGGGCACCAGGTCGAGCGGGAAGGGCCGCTCCTCGCCGGACAGGGCGAAGGTGACGCCCCGGTCGCGGTAGGCCCGGCTCAACGCCTCGGTGCGGGCCAACAGGTCGGCCGACGTCTGCGGCCGCAGGGTGTCGTGGATGACGCGGTAGGTCTCCCGCGGCCGCCCGTAGCGATCGAACATCTCGTCGTGGGCCCGACGCGACGTGTCGGCGTCATAGCCCTCGAAGAGGTCCGTCACGCGCTCACGCTCCCCCACCCGTGTTGCACGAGTCGCACACCCGTGTGAACCACGTGTGAACCGTCATCGTGGTCGTGAGGGGGCGATGGCCCGCAGCGCGGGGCCCAGCGGCCCGACCGCCTCGCGGGTGGCGGCGACGAACTCGGGCTGGCCGAAGATGGCGAGCAGCTGGAGCATGGCGGTGAGGTCGCCCTCGACGTCGCCGCCCCGCTCGAGCGCTCCGGCCGCCGCCACCTCGCCCGACATCACGGCCAGGACCAGGTCGTAGGACACGGTGGAGGTGACGTCGGGAGCGTCGGCCCGGCCCAGCGCGCTCTCGACCTTGCGACCGGCGGCGAAGCGGTGCCAGACCCGCAGCACGCCGCACGGCGACCCGGTGACCTGCTGCTGCCACACCAGGTCGGCCCCGTCCATCGGGCGGGCCGGCTCGACCGGCAGCGTGAGGAAGGCGACCTGCGGGTGGACGCGCCACTCGTCCGCCGGATCGATCCGGAAGCGGAACCGTCCCAGGTCAGCGTGGTCGAGCGAGCCGGCGAGGAAGGCGTCGACCAGCGCGCTCCGATCGCCGTCCACCACCTCGATCTCCAGCTCGCAGCCACTCACGTCCGGGCACGGTACGCCAGCCCGTCAGGCCCCGCCGACCAGGCCCCCGTCGGCGTGGAGCACGCTGCCGGTGACGAAGCTCGACGCCCCGGACGCCAGGAACAGCGCCGGACCGACCATCTCGTCCGGTGTGGCGAGGCGTCGCATCAGACAGGAGCGGGCGATCGACTCGGCGCCCTCGGGCCCGGTGTTGCGCACCATGTCGGTGTCGACGCCGCCCGGGGCCAGGGCGTTGACCCGGATGCCCTGCGGGGCCAGCTCCGCCGCCAGCGAGCGGGTGAACGACACCATGGCCGCCTTGCCCGCGGCGTAGAGCGACAGGCCGCCGGAGAAGAGGAAGGCGCCGGCCGAGACCACGTTGACGATCGACGCTCCGTCGGACTGGCGCAGGTGGGGCAAGGCGTGCTGGATCAGGAACAGCGGGCCCTTCACGTTGACGGCGAACGACTTGTCGAAGCCGGCCTCGGTGAACCCACCCGCCGGCTCGGCGAGGGCGTTGGCGGCGTTGTTGACGAGGACGTCGAGACCGCCGAAGCGGGCGACGGTCGTGGCGACGAGGGCCTCGACCGCGTCGGGGTCGCCGAGGTGGCAGGGGACGCCCAGGGCCTCGTGACCGAGGTCGGTGAGCTCGCGCTCGACGGCGGCGCAGGCGTCGGCCTTGCGGCTGGCCACCACGACCCGGGCGCCGGCGGCGGCGAAGCCGTGGGCGATGGCCCGGCCGATGCCCCGGGTACCGCCCGTGACCAGGGCAACCCGCCCGTCGAGCCGGAACAGGTCGTCGCTCATGATGCGCCGTAGACGGGAGCGGGGTCCGGGGCGGCGGCGAGGAGCTCGCGGACGGCGGCGCCGAGGTCGGCGGGGTGCCAGCGGGCGCCGTTGTCGATCACGGTGCCGTGCTGCCACCCGTCGGCCACGCTGACCTTGCCGCCCTCGGCCTCGAACACCCTCCCGGTGACGCCGGCGCTGTCGGCCGAGACCAGCCACGCCACCAGCGGCGAGACGTTCTCGGGGGCCATGGCGTCGAAGGCGTCGGGATCGTCGGGCTTGGCCATCATCTCGGCGAACGGGCCCTCGGTCATGCGGGTGCGGGCCGAGGGGGCCAGGGCGTTGGCGGTGACGCCGTAGCGCCCGAGCTCGGCCGCCTGCACCAAGGTCAGACCGGCGATCCCGGCCTTGGCGGCCGCGTAGGCCGACTGCCCGACGCTGCCCATGAGGCCGGCGCCGGAGGTGGTGTTGACGATCCGGGCGTCGACCGCCTCGCCCGCCTTGGCCCGGTCGCGCCAGAGGGCGGCGGCGTGGCGGGCCGGGGCGAAGTGGCCCTTGAGGTGGACCCGCATGACGATGTCCCACTCGTCCTCGGTGGCGTTGGCGAACATGCGGTCGCGGACGACGCCGGCGTTGTTGACCACGGCGTCGAGCCGGCCCCACGTGTCGACGGCGAGCTGGACCATGCGCCCGGCCCCGTCCCAGTCGGCCACGTCGTCACCGCTGACGACGGCGTCGCCGCCGCTGTCCTTGATCTCGGCCACGACCTCGTGGGCCGGGTTGTCGGCGCTGGGCGTGCCGTCGAGCTCGCGGCCGAAGTCGTTGACCACCACCCGGGCACCCTGCCGGGCGAGCTCCAGGGCGTGACCCCGGCCCAGTCCCCGACCGGCCCCGGTCACGATGGCGACCCGACCCTCGCAGATCCCTTCCGACACGTGCGGCTCCTGACGTTGGCCTCGATTCCATCGCGCCGCTATGCATAGCGGCGCGATGCAACCTGTGTTTCTGACGGGTCGTCAGGTTACCGGTAGCGTCCCGAGCCGTGGACATCGGCGTCACCGTCTTCCAGACCGACCTCAGCTGGCACCCCGGCGAGCTGGCCCCCGAGCTGGAGCGCCGGGGCGTGGCCTCGCTCTGGATCCCCGAGCACACCCACATCCCCACCAGCCGCAGCACCCCGCCCCCGACCGGCGAGGCCGAGCTGGACGAGATGTACAAGCGGACGCTCGACCCCTTCGTCGCCCTGGCCTACGCCGCCGCCACCACCGAGCGGCTGCGGATCGGCACCGGCATCCTCCTCCCCGCCCAGCGGGACCCGATCATCACGGCCAAGGAGGCGGCGACGCTCGACCACCTGAGCGGGGGGCGGCTCGAGCTCGGCATCGGCTTCGGCTGGAACGAGGACGAGCTGGCCGACCACGGCGTCGAGCCGGCCCCACGTGTCGACGGCGAGCTGGACCATGCGACCGGCCCCGTCCCAGTCGGCCACGTCGTCACCGCTGACGACGGCGTCGCCGCCGCTGTCCTTGATCTCGGCCACGACCTCGTGGGCC
>DASVEC010000454.1:0-3731 GCA_036380755.1 Iamia sp.
ACCGCCAAGACGTTGCGACGCGAGGCCAAGGCGGCCGAGAAGGGGGCCGACGCCACCGACACGGACGCCCCCGCGGTCGACTTCAGCGTCTTCATCCAGCTCCGCCCCGACCTGACCGGTGACGAGCGGGCCGCGCTCGTCGACCACCTGAGCAGCAGCAACGTCAAGCGGTACCGGATCAAGGGCGACTCGGCCATGGCCGAGGTGCCCGGCGACGAGGTCGCGGCGCTGGCGGACCTGCCCTGGGTGTCCTACGTCGAGCTGGGCCAGCGGCTGGCCGCACCCGAGCCGCGGCGTCGCCCCGGGGTGCCCAAGGCGGTGACGGCGTCGGCTCGCAAGGTGACGACCGAGGCCCGGCGCCACCGCGACGGGCTCGGCGTGCTCGTCGGCATCGTCGACGTCGGGGGCTTCGACTTCGCCCACCCCGACTTCCTCGACGGCGACGGCGCCACCCGCTGGACGGCGATCTGGGACCAGGCCGGTGCGACCCGCGCCGCACCGAGCGCCCGCGGCGGCGCCTTCGAGAAGCTGGACTACGGCAGCGAGATCCAAGCCGGGCACATGGCCGTCGCCCTGGCCGCCGCCGAGGAGAGGGGGTCGAGCGCCACCCTCCTCGAGCGGCAGTCGTCCATGCAGCTGGGGTCGCACGGCACCCACGTGGCCTCGATCGCCGCCGGGAACACCGGGGTCGCCCGCCGGGCCCACCTGGCCGGGGTCCTGGTGTCGATCGAACCCGAGGGCGGCGGCGGTGCCTTCTACGACTCCACTCGGCTCGTCGACGCCGTCGACTACCTGTTCGCCCTGGCGGCCGAGCTGGGCGACGACGACGGGCCGCTGCCGGTCGCCATCAACATCAGCCTCGGGACCAACGGCCACGCCCACGACGCGTCGAGCGGCGTCGCCCGCTGGATCGACCACGCCCTCACCAGCCCCGGCCGCTGCGTGTGCGTCGCCGCCGGGAACGCCGGCCAGACGGAGCCGGCCTCGGACGGCGACCGGAGCCACCTGATGGGTCGCATCCACGCCGGCGGGACGCTGGAGGCCACCAACCTCCGCCACGACCTGGGCTGGCTCGTCGGCGACGACGGCATCGCCGACGTCTCCGAGAACGAGATGGAGATCTGGTACAGCCCGCAGGATCGGATCGCGGTGGAGGTCCGGACTCCCGACGGGACGTGGATCGGGCCGGTCGAGCCCGGGCAGAAGATCCTCACCCACGCCCTCGCCGACGGGACGTTCATCAGCATCCACAACCGGCTGTACCTGCCGGCCAACGGGGTCAACTGCATCACCATCCTGCTGTCGCCGTACTTCGGGGAGGTCCAGGACGGCCTCCGCCCGGTCGGGCCGCTGGCGTCGGGCCGGTGGACGGTGCGCCTCTGCGGCCGGGTCGTGCGCGACGGGCGCTACGACGCCTGGATCGGCCGGGACGACCCGCACCGGTACGGGGGCTCCACCGACCAGCAGCAGTGGCTGTACCCCTCGACCTTCGCGCCCGGCTCGTACACCGAGGACCGCATGATCGGCTCCCTGGCCTGCGCCGAGCGGGTGCTGGCCGTGGCCAACGCCGACATCGCCCGCGACTCCATCCACGTCACCTCGAGCCGCGGGCCGACGCGCGAGGGACGGCCCAAGCCCGACATCGCCGCACCGGGCACCGGTGTCGTCGCCGCCGGGGGCTTCGACCGGGCCCGGCCCTGGGTCGAGATGACGGGGACGAGCATGGCCAGCCCGTACGTCTGCGGTGTCGCCGCCCTGATGCTGGCGATCGACCCACACCTGACCGCGGCCCAGGCCCAGGGGCTGGTGAAGACGACCTCGATCCCGTTCCCGGGGCATCGCTTCGACTGGCGACCCGACAGCGGGTTCGGGGTCGTCGATGCCGCCGCCTGCGTCCGCGACGCGGTGACCCGGCGCGGCGGCGAGCAGGAGGTGAAGCCGTGAGGCTCCGGGTGTTCCACGCCGACGACGGCGACTGCTTGCTCCTGACCTCGGCCGACGGCCACCACCTCCTGGTGGACGGCGGGCGGAGCGGCACGTTCCGCGACCACGCCTGGCCGACGCTCGAGCAGATGGCGGACGACGACGAGCAGGTCGACCTGGTCGTGGTCAGCCACGTCGACGCCGACCACATCACCGGCATCGCCTGGCTGTTCGAGCTGGTCGTGGAGTGGCTCGCCCACGACTTCCAGGTCGAGACGGGGAACGAGGGCCACAAGCCGCCGAAGTTCCGCCGACCGCCGGCCATGGGCGGGCTGTGGCACAACTCCTGGCTGGACCCGCGCGACGCGGTCGGAGGTCAGGCCGAGGCCCTCGTGCAGCGGGTCGACGCCATCGCCGCGGGGTTGACCGACACGGCCGACGACACCCTCGTCGGGCCCCTCCGGAACCTGGCCCTTGGTCTCGAGGCCGGCGCCGACCTGCGCCGTCTGGTCGACGAGGGGACCTCGATCCCGCGCAACCGCCCGTTCCGGGCCGAGGTCCTCCGTCAGAAGCGGCGCCCCCACGTCGAGGCCCTCGGCTCGACCTCGCTGACGGTCATCGGCCCGACGCGGAAGCACCTCGACGAGCTCAGGGAGGAGTGGGACGACATCTTGACCAAGGCCGGCGTGAGGTCCGGCGACGTGGACCAGGCGGCCCACGCCATCGTCACCGGCGGCGCGTCGCAGGTCACTATCGAGAACCGGGCGTCGATCATGCTCCTGGCCGAGGAGGTCGACGGCGACCGCACGGCGTCGTGCCTGCTCACCGGGGACGCGGCCCAGGCCGAGATCATCGAGGGGCTCGAGGCCACCGGCCACCTCGCCGACGGCCCGTACTGGTGTGACGTGGTGAAGGTCCAGCACCACGGCTCCGAGCACAACGTGGACGAGGAGTTCGCCCGCCAGGTCGTGGCCGGCACCTACGTCTTCTGCGGCAATGGCGGCTCGGGCAACCCCGACCACCGGGTGGTGAAGCGCATCATCGATGCCCGGGTCGAGGACGAGCGGCCCTTCGATCTCTGGTTCAACTGCTCGCCGGCCCGCACCAGCGGCACCCGGCGCGAGGCCCTGACCGCGGCGATCGCCGAGGCCCGCGCCGGCGAGGACCGGCATGCCGGTCTCACCGTGCACGTCCTCGACGACGACGAGGACTTCGTCGACATCGAGGTCTGATCCCCCGACGGATCGCTCAGTCGGGCGGTGCGCTGCTGCTGGGGCAGAGGAGGGCGAGGGTGTCGCCGTCGAGGCGCAGGGGGTTGCGGCCGTGGGCGGTCCACCGGGCCCGCAGGGCGTCGGCCACGCCGGGCGGGAAGACGGTGGTGCCGCACACGAGCGTGGCCGCCTGCACCAGGGCGACCTGCGTCGCCTCCGGCATGCGGCCGAACTGCATGGCCAGCCGGCGGACCTGGGCCTCGCTCGTCGTCGCCGCGGCGCGGCCGGCCCAGTACTCGACCTCGGACGCCGACGGCGTGCGGACGAGGTGGGCGTCGTAGAGCTTCTCGGCGAAGGCCTCGGGCGTGCCCCCGGCGTTCTGCACGCCCTCGGGCGAGGCCAGCAGCGTGGCCAGGAGGACCTCGGCCGTCATGCCGTCCGCGACCCGGCCCGCCCAGTAGGCGCGGTCCAGGGCGGTGGAGGCCCGGTCGAGGGCGGTCAGGTAGACCCGTCCCACCAGCCGGTTGCGGCCCTCGATCGAGGTCACGAAGCGGTCGATGAGCATGGTGCGGTCGAGCCCGCCCTCGATGCGACCGA
>DASVEC010000455.1:0-5217 GCA_036380755.1 Iamia sp.
ACCTGGTCGCCGGCGGCGTAGGGACGTCCGCCGGGAGCGATCAGCTCAGGTCCCGACGGAACGCCTTGGTCCCGGAGTTGGTCCCGGTGGAGGTCCCGGGCGAGGCGGTTGAGGTCCCGGACGTCGTCCCGGCGCCAGGCCAGCAGTGCCGTGTCGTGTCCGGCGTCGATGTCCGCGGCCCAGGCCTCGACCATCCCGGCGAGGGCCTCGGTCCGGTTCGACGACAGGGCGGTGCGGCCTCGGGCGAGGTACCAGTCGACGGCGTCCTGCACGTTCCCGTTGCGGAGGGCGGCGAGGGCGGCTCGTTCGGCGGGGTCGCGTTGGCGGACGTTGTGGTCGAGGATGGTGAGGATCTCGGGGTGGCGGTCGAGGAGCGAGGCGACGGCGCCGCCGGGTCCGATGGCCGAGAGCTGACGTGGATCACCGACCAGGACGACCTTCGCCCGGGCCTTCTCGACCTCCCTGACGAGGCGCAGCAGGTGGGCGTCGGCGGTCATGGCGGCCTCGTCGATCACGACGATGCTGCGGTCGTCGAGGGCGACGAGGTCGTTGTCGAGGCGCCAGAGGAGCGATGTGGTGGTGCGGCTTTCGATGTGGGCCTCGGTCCCCAGCGTCCGGGCGGCCTGGCCGCTGGTCGACGTGCCGATGACCCGGTAGCCCCCTTGTTCCAGGGCGGTGGTGGCGGCATCGAGCGCGGTCGTCTTGCCCGAGCCGGCCACCCCGACCACCAGGTCGACGGAACGGCCTGACGAGCACACCGCGGCCACGGCGTCGTACTGGCCAGTGGTGAGGACCCGACCGACCTCGGCCTCCTTGGCGGCGACTGCGCTGTCGACGTCGGCCGCCGGCAGGTCCGGGCCGGGCATGACGGCCAGGCGCTCGACGCTGTCGGCAATGGCCTGCTCGGTGGCCAGAACCTCGACGGTGGCGTAAGCCTGCTCGTGCAGGGCTCCCGCTCCCAGAAGCGGGACGACGGCTCGGCTGGCGAGGATGTGGTCGACGACGCGGTCGAGCTCGGCGGGGTCCCGCCCGTAGAGCCTCGGAGCGATCACCGAGACCAGGCGGGTGCGGGTGAAGATCTTGTGGCGGGCCATCAGGTCGCCGTCGCTGTCCAGCGCCTCGGCTGCCAGCACGTCGACCTCTTCGTCGGTGAGCGGGAACGGGAGCGTGGGGTCGGGTTGGCGGGCGTCCTCGAGCGTGGCGAGCAGGCGGCCGACCGACCAACCGATGGAGTCCAGCTCGGCCCGCCAGGTCGGCATCAGCTCGTCGACGCCGGTGTCCCGTTTGGCGGCCCGGGACTCGCGAGCGGCGACGGATCGGGCTCGGTAGCCGTCGTGACCGGTCTCTGCGAGATAGGCGGCGATCTCGTCGGAGCGCTTGGAGAACAGGTCGCAGACCGCTTCGGGTACGCCGGTGATGCGCCAGTGCCGGAGGTTTCCTGACGGGCCGCGGTCGGCCTCGATGGTGAACCCGAGGGCGACGGCCTGGGCGGCGGAGTGGAGCCGCCCGACCATCGTCGCTGCCTCCACGGTGTCGCGCAGGGCGGCGGAGTCGAGGCCCTTGTGCCCGCCTCGGTCGTCGAGCATCTCGACGACGTTGGCCACCAGCACGTGGTCGTGCGGCGACGGGTCGCCGGTCCGGGAGGTCCCGTGCCGTGTGCGTGCGAAGACGAGCCCGCCGGTAGCGGTGCGGACCTGAGCCCGGCCACGGCGTCCGCCCCGCTGCTGGAACCATCTGTCGAGCCAGTCCATGGTCGCATCGGTCTCGACGTCGAGGATCGGGTGCATGTCGTCGGCCCGGTCGATCACGCCGAGGACGGCGACGGACTTGTGGGCACTCACCACCAGCTCGAAGCCCGGCCGCTTCGTCGCCGCCAGCCGCTCACCGGTGGCGGGGTCACGGAACCCGCCGGGTCCGTAGGCGGCCTCGTAGGCCTCGGGGGTGACCTCGCCGGCCAGACCGAGGCGGGCGGCCCCGGCACCGCCCCACCGAAGCGGCGTCTCGCCCCGCGAGCCGTAGTAGTCGAGCGCCGCGCCGGGGTGGTCGTCGGCTCGGCCGACGACGGTCGCCTGGTGGTAGGCGACCTCGTCAGCGCCCATCGGCCGGAACCACGCCATCAGGCCGACGTCCCGGGGATCGTGCAGCCGAAGGTTGCAACCGTGTTCGCCATTGGAGTGCGTTGTGCACTGCTTTGGCTGGGCTGTCGAGGTGTTTCAGTTGGTCGGTCAGTGGCGGGTCGTGGGGGTCTGTTCGGGTTCTGTGGTAGGTGGGTCTTGTGGTAGCTGGGTCTTGTGGGATGAGGGTGTTGCGGGAGTGGTGGTTGGCGGGGTGGACAGATGGTGGCGGCGTGCAATCGCCGTCACCGACGGTCGCTCCCGGATCGAGGCGCAGATCGGTGGCCCCTCACCTGTCGTGCCCGACGCTCGTCCGAGGCCTAGGGAGTCACCACCAAGGAGGTCCCCATGCCCACCACCGAGACCCGACTGCTGAACATCAGCGAGGTCGCCGATCGCCTCGGCGTCGACGTCCGCCACGTCCGCCGGCTCGTCCACGAACGCCGCATCCCGTTCATCAAGTGGGGCCACCTGCTCCGCTTCGACCCCACCGAGATCGAGGCGTGGATCGACCAGAGCCGCCGACCCCAGCAAGCGGCGAACGAGCGATCGGCTTCCTAGGGCCCGGCCGTCCAGGTCCTTGGCACTTGCGACTCGATCGCGGTGAAGCCGGCGACGCTGTCACCGGCGTCGATCAGCTCGATGCCGATGTAGACGCCCTGCTCGTCTTCGGGGTCGATCGCGAAGACGTCCACCCGAGCCGGGTTGGAGCCCGCCGACCGGCCGGCGATGTGGAGAGCAGCATGGCCCTCCCCTTCCTCGAGCGCCAACCGCTCGAAGCCATCGGGGGCGAGCAGGGCCACCCGGCAGCCGGTCCCGTCGGCCGACAGCCGGATGCGCTCGACCCCGTCGCGGTCGACCACGACGACGCTGCGGGTGCGGACCCCGTCGCCAATCTGGCGACGAAGGTGGGCCACTTCCTCCCGCAGCTGCTGAATGCCCGTCGGGGCGGCCGGCTCGTCGCCAGGCAGCGGGCGCGTATCGTCGCTCATCGTCGGGACCTCCTATGGGGTTCCGTCCACGGCCCCGGGCAGTTCCAGCTGCGCCGGGGCCACTTTGCTCTGCGGCCCTGTTGAGCCCTTGACAGACGCAAGGGTACCCCTCAGGAGGGTCCGGCGAACCCTTACGCTCGGAGCCGATGCGGCTGGACCTGATGGGCACAACGGAGATCGCCGAGCTGCTGGGCGTCAGCCGCCAGCGAGCCGACCAGCTCAGCCGGACCGACGGCTTCCCCGACCCCGTCGCCGAGATCGCCGCCGGCCGCATCTGGCTCCGCAAGGACGTCGAAACCTGGGCGGATCAGGTCGGCCGATCTACGCCGCCCTGAGAAGAGAGCTAATTCGCTGGCGGCGCTTGCGGCGGTGGCGTGGGCGAGTCCAGCGCCGCAAGCATGTCCACCCACCCGTCGGGATCCTGCACTGCGTTGATCTCGGCCTCCAGGTCACCCACCGGATCGTCAGGGTGATCCCGAAGCCATAGGAGCACAGGGTCGAGGAGATCGTGAATCACCCAGTACTCGGCCCGTTCGGCCTCCTTGGAATCGACGGACGATGGATCCCCATGAGCAGCGTTGGAGCGGGCGGCGTACCAGTCGACCACTCGGTGCCACTTCGAGCACCGCCAGCCCACATAGGTGTTGCCGAGCGTCCGGAGCTTCTTGAGACGAGGATCGCCGGGCACCAGATGGAGGTACGGACAGATAGGCCGATCACGGCCGCAGAGGTCGTCATGGCGCAGCCCACAGCCGAACCACGCGCCGTACCGGGCGAGACGGTAGGTCTGGGATCCTTGCTCTCGACGGAGCAGCAGAGCTTCGGTCGCCGCTGCGATGCCGATCATCTTCAGATCGGGCCGATGCTCTCTCACTGCCCGTGCGATCAGCTCGGCACCGACTCGGGCACGTCGTTCCCCCTCTGACGGCTCGTCCGCAGCGAGCGCTCGACTCAAGAACTGGTAGGGCTCCGATGCTTCCCACTCAGCACGTGACTCGTCGCTGAACGTCCAGCCCATGGGCGGCCCCAATCGCCTGATTCCCGGCGCGCTCTGGTCCTGCCACCTCTGGTCTGCCGCCTGGCCGCCGGGCCAGGTGGCGATGTACTCGATCGTGGAGGCGATGTGATCGCCCGGTAGCCCGAACGCCGTGGTCGCCATGCCCGTCGTGGCTTGCTGGAAGAGGAGGAGCACATCGAGGCTCGACCGAAGATCCTCGAAGGCAGCGTCGAAGCCACGAGACCCGTCGCCGGTCGCGATCGAATTCGTCCTTGCCAGATCGATCGTCGCCTGGATCCGCTTCGCAGCGAACCCTTCCGGCGGACCGACTGGAGGGCGGCCGTCGATGAGCTCGGCCGCGTCAGCGCCGGGGTAAAAGGTCACACGACCCACGGTCCAAGGCTCCAGCACACGAAGTCCGGGCACCGGAACCAGCACCTTCTCAGGAGGGACCTGCTCCGCCTCGTCGACCACCACCGATCGCCTATACGTGCGTGCGCGTGACGGCGATGTCGAATGCCCAGTGGGCAACGGGGACCACAACGCCGAAGGTGGCAATGAAGTCTCCGGGCACGTTGTCGGGCCACACGTACCCGTGGGCGCCACCGCTGAAGGTGTGCCAAGCGTGCGTCACAGAGTCCGACATCACCCTTCCCTGCTCTCGCGCCCCGACCTCTTGGGCGATGAACTCGGCCATCTCGTCCAGCACCTGGCCTTCTCCGCGCTTCGGCGCGCCCTGCCGCAACTTCTCGACGGCGGCCTCGACCTCGGCCATGACCTCCGACGGGGCGACGAAGCCGCGCAGGTGCTCGAAGCCGGAGAACGCTCGGAGTGCCCGCAGATAGCTGTCTCCCTCCTGCCGCATGACGATGGAGGCGTTGGTGAACTGCTGCTTCCGATCGGTCGAGCCGAGGATGAACACCACACGACCCGAGGCCATCAGCACGGGGCGAAGGAGCGATTGGAGTACCACGATCGACGGGGTCTCGTTCGCCGCGAGTTCACGCGCGAGGTACAGGAGGCACTCGGCAGAGGTATTGAGGTAGTTCTGGATCGCACGCCCGAGGAAGATCGGCCTGTCGCCAAACCGGCCCACGAGAACGTCGAGGTCGCT
>DASVEC010000456.1:0-3804 GCA_036380755.1 Iamia sp.
GGCGCCGGGGCTGGTGACCTCCAGGGCGCTGGCCTTGCGGGTCCGCTGGTAGGCGACGCCGTCGGGGGTGTCGGTGACCAGGCGCCCGTAGGCCAGCCCGTAGAGGGCGGCGGCGATCCCGGTGGCGGCGACGACCCAACGCCACGACTCGTCGCCACCGATGGCGTCGGCCACGACGGGGAGGGCGAGGGTCGCGGCGGCGGCCCCGAAGTTGCCCCAGCCGCCGTAGACGCCCTCGGCCGTGCCCAGCTCGCCGGGCGGGTACCACTCGGCCACCATGCGGATGCCGACCACGAAGCCGGCGCCGACCACGCTGATCAGCAGACGGCCCAGCACCAGCTGGCCGAAGCTCTGGGCGGTGGCGAACACCAGGCAGGGCACGGCGGCGTAGATCAGGATGGCCGAGAAGGTGCGCCGGGGGCCGAAGCGGTCGAGCAGGCTCCCGATGAGGATGCGGGCGGGCACCGTCAGGGCCAGGTTGCAGAGCCCGAGGGTGACGAGCTGCGCCGCCGACAGCCCCATCTGCTCGCCGATGCGGGTGGCGAACGGGGCGAAGTTGAACCACACCACGAAGGTCGTGAAGAAGGCGAACCACGTCAGGTGGAGCGTGCGGCTCGACGGGCCGGTCAGGACCGACCGGACGAGCGACTGGGGGGAGGAGGTCATGGGGCGATCCTCGACCCGACCGTTTTCCTCACCGTGTGCCCGCCGTGTCGGTCGCGCGACATCGGTCGCACGGCCCGCCCGGGCGGCTGAGAGGCGCGCGTCATGCATCGGCAAGACGGGTTCCTCACGACGAAGCGAGGCGGTAGCCGCGGCGGACCACCGTCTCGATCGAGTCGCCGGCGGGTCCGAGCCGCCGTCGCAGCCGGGCGACGGTCACCTCCACGACGTGCTCGTCGCCGTCGCCGCTCCACACCCGCTGGAGGAGAGTCCCCTTCGAGACGACGGCGCCCTGCCGTTCGGACAGCACCTCGAGCACCGACCGCTCGCGATCGGTGAGGGCGACGGGCTCGGCATCGCCGACGAGGACGAGGCGGCCCTGGAGGCGGACGGCGTGGCGGCGCAGGTCGAGGGCGAGCGATCGGGGTTCGAAGGCGGCGGCCAGGGCCTGGACCATCGCCCCCAGTCGCGGCGACGCCGGTTCGCACGGGTCGGCCAGACCGAGGGCGCGGGCCCGGGCCGCCGTCACCGGTCCGACGGCGACCACGGCCACCCGGTCGGGCCCGCACGCCTCGCGCACCGCGCCGAGGAGGCCCAGCCGCTCGGCGACGAGCCCGAAGTTGCCGACGGCGTGGGCCGACGTGAAGGTCATGGCATCGACCCGGGTCTCGGCCACGGCGGCGACCAGACGCTCGGCCGGACCCTGGTCGTCGGGCAGGTCCCAGCGGTAGACGGGGACCGGCACGACGTCGAAGCCCATGGCGGCCAGGCGGTCGGCGAGCCCGCCCGAGTCCTGGCCGTCGAGCTGGACGGCGACCCGCACCGGCCGGCCCTCGGGGTGAGCGGCCGACCGATCGGCGAAGGCGGAGGCGATCGCCTCGTAGGTCGGCTCGGGCAGGGCGGCCTCGGCGCCGAGCCCGGCGGTGACGACGGCGCCGACGGCCTTGTGGCCGCGGGCCACGATCTCGGCCCGGCCCAGGGCGTCGAGCAGATCGGTCTCCAGGCCGAGGCCGGCCGCGGCCGACAGCCAGCTGCGCAGGCCCAGCGCGGTCGACACCACGACGACGTCGGCGGGGTGGGCGACGAGCTCCTCGGTCGCCCGCCGGGTGCCGCCCTCCTCGCCGAGCGGGAGGGTGCGGATCACGGGGGCGTGGACGACCTCGCCGCCGCGGCGCGCCACCAGCGAGGCCTGCTCGTCGGCGCGTCGGTCGGCGGTGATGGCGATGGTGAACCCGCTGAGCGGCCCGAGCGGCACCGGGCGAGTGTCCACCAGGTCGATTACGTCCTCGTTTCGCCTTCGTTGCCCCGATGTGAGTCCACGCGCCCACCGGACGTGACATGCACCACGCCGTCGACCACGGCGACGGCCCAGGTGGCGATGCGGGCCGGGCCGTCGAGCTCTTCGCCGGTGGCGAGGTCGAAGCGCTGCTTGCGCAGCGGCGAGGCGACGTAGTGGACGAGGCCGTCGCCCCGCCGGGTCACCCCGAGCAGGCCCCGGCTGAGCACCGAGGCGTCGGCGTAGGGGTCGACGTCGTCGATGGCGCGGAGTCCGTGGTGGTCCGGTCCGTCGTCGTCCAGGCGGAAGACGGCGACGGCACGACCCTCGACGAGGGCGCGGACGCCGCGTCCGGGCTGGAGGTCGGCGAGAGCGCAGACGGGGATCACGAGGGGGCTCCGATCAGCTCGTCGGGGCGGGCGGGGCGGACCTGGTCGCGCTCGCGCACGAACACGACCGTGGGATCGGGCTCGTCGGGGGCGTTGACGAAGGTGACGAAGCGGGCGAGCCGGTCGGGGCTGGCGAGGGTGGCGGCCCACTCGCACTCGTAGGCGTCGACGTGGGCCTCCATGGCCGCGTCGAGCTCGGCGCCGAGCCCGAGCGAGTCGTCGACGACGACCTGGCGCACGTGGTCGATGCCGCCGTCCAGCGACTCGATCCACGAGGCCGTGCGCTGCAGACGGTCGGCGCACCGGACGTAGTACTCGAGGAAGCGGTCGATCGTCCGCACCAGCGTCTCGTCGTCGAGCCCCTCGGCCAGCAGGTCGGCGTGGCGAGGCCGCATGCCGCCGTTGCCGCCGACCCAGAGGTTCCACCCGTGCTCGGTGGCGATCACCCCGACGTCCTTGCTCTGGGCCTCGGCGCACTCGCGGGCGCAGCCCGACACCGCCAGCTTGATCTTGTGGGGCGATCGGAGGCCCCGGTAGCGCTCCTCCAGGCGGATGGCCATGGTGGTGGAGTCCTGCACGCCGTACCGGCACCACGTGCTGCCGACGCAGGACTTCACCGTCCGCATCGACTTGCCGTAGGCGTGGCCCGACTCCAGCCCGGCGTCGACGAGCCGCTGCCAGATCGCCGGCAGCTGCTCGACCCGGGCGCCGAGGAGGTCGATCCGCTGGCCGCCGGTGATCTTGGTGTAGAGGTCGAAGTCGCGGGCGACCTCGCCGATGGCGATCAGCTTCTCGGGGGTGATCTCGCCGCCGGGCACGCGGGGCACGACCGAGTAGGTGCCGTCCCGTTGGATGTTGGCGAGGAAGGCGTCGTTGCTGTCCTGGAGGGCGGCCTGCTCGCCGTCGAGGATGTAGCCGTTGTCGAGCGAGGCGAGGATCGATGCGACCGTCGGCTTGCAGATCTCGCAGCCGCCGGGGGCCACGCCGTAGCGGTCGATGACCTCGGCGAAGGTCGTGTGGCGGCGCACCCGGATCAGGTCGTAGAGGTCGGCCCGGGACTGGGTGAAGTGCTCGCACAGGGCCGGTGCGGCGCCGTCGCCGGCCAGGCGCAGGAGCTCCTCCAACAGGGGCACGCACCCGCCGCACCCGGTCCCCGCCCGAGTCGTCTTCTTGAGGGACGCCACGCTGTCGCAGCCCTCGGCGATAGCCCCGCAGACCGCACCCCGGGTCACGTTCTCGCACGAGCACACGCCGGCGTTGGGGTCGTCGCCGCCGGTGGTGTCGGTGCTCGTCGGGCGGAGCAGGCCGCCCGGGTCGACGACCTCCTCGCCCCGGCGGTAGCGGTCGAGGATCGGCTGGTAGGCGTCGGCATCGCCGACCAGCACGGCGGCGAGGACTCTGCCGGCGCCGTCGACGTCGAGACGCTGGTAGGTGCCGGCGACGGGGTCGTCCCACACCAGCGAGCTGGCCTCGTCG
>DASVEC010000457.1:0-7778 GCA_036380755.1 Iamia sp.
CACCCGGAGCAGAAGCGGCTGGCGCAGAGCCTGGGCGCGACCCGGACGGTCACGCCGTCGGAGCTGCAGCGGGCGGTGCGCAGCCTGACCGCCTCGATGGTGATCGGCGAGGGCCAGCTGACCGGCGGCGTGCCGACGGTCGTCGACTGCGTCGGCTCGGGCGACTCGCTGGCCCAGGCCCTGAAGGTCGTCGGCCCCGGAGGCGACGTCGTCGTCGTGGGCATGCCCGGCCACACCAGCCTCGACCTCACCCCGCTCTGGCACCGGGAGACCGGCCTGCGGGGCTGCTACGCCTACACCCGCGCCGACTTCGCCACCGCCCTCGACGTGGTCCGCGCCGCCGACCTGAGCCGGCTGCTCAGCGCCACCTATCCCCTCGACCGCCACCGCGAGGCCATCGCCCACGCCGCCGCCGCCGGATCCCGCGGCGCGGTCAAGATCGCCTTCGACCTCCGCCAGGAGAAGCACCGCTGATGCCCCGTCCCGGACTCGTGCTCGACGTCGACCGCTCGACACCGCCCGTCCTGTTCCACCACGGCGAGTCGTTCCGGCTGGAGAAGCTCCCCGCCGGGCGCAGCCGCATCGTCTACCCGGGCGAGCCGCTCGACCCGCTGAAGAGCGTCACCCAGGCCATCGACGACGCCCTCGACCACCCGCTCGACTCCGACCCGCTCCGAGAGCGTCTGTTCCCGGGCATGAAGCTGGTCATCGCCTTCGACGACGTGTCGCTCCCGCTGCCCAAGATGCGCCGGCCCGACATCCGCCAGCGGGTCATCGAGGCCGTGCTCGACCGGGCCGCGGCGGCCGGCGTCGACGACGTCCGCATCATCGCCGCCCTCGCCCTGCACCGGCGGATGACCGAGCACGAGCTCCGTCACGCCGTCGGCGACCGGGTCTACGACGCCTTCGCCCCCGAGGGCCGGCTCTACAACCACGACGCCGAGGACCCCGACGACCTCGCCTACCTGGGCGACACCGAGCACGGCGAGGAGGTGGAGATCAACAAGCACGCCGCCGAGTCCGACCTCCTCGTCTACGTCAACATCAACATCGTCTCGATGGACGGTGGCCACAAGAGCGTCGCCACCGGCCTGGCCAGCTACCGCTCGATCCGCCACCACCACAACCCGGCGACGATGGAGCACTCCAAGTCGTTCATGGACCGGCACGCGTCCGAGCTCCACCACGCCAACTGGCGCATGGGCCAGGTCATCGCCGACGCCGGCGTCAACGTCTTCCAGATCGAGACGACGCTCAACACCGACACCTTCGGCGACACCGGCCCGCTGTCCGTGCTCCAGAAGCGCGAGTGGGAGTGGACCACCAAGGACCGGTTGTCGTTCATGGCCATGAAGGCCGGTCTCGACCGCATGTCGATGAGCACCCGGCGCAAGCTCTTCATGAACCACGAGGCTCCCTACGGCGTCACGTCGGTGACCGCCGGCGCCGTCGAGCCCGTCCACGAGCGCACCCTCGAGCACTGCTTCGCCCAGCACCTGGTGCCGGTCGAGGGCCAGACCGACGTGCTCACCATGGGCCTGCCGTACATCTGTCCCTACAACGTGCACTCGATCATGAACCCGATCCTGGTCATGTGCCTGGGGCTCGGGTACTTCTTCAACATGTACCGGGGGAAGCCCCTGGTGCGCGAGGGCGGCGTGCTCATCATGAGCCACCCCACGCCGTGGGAGTTCCACCCCGTCCACCACCCCTCGTACATCGACTTCTTCGAAGAGGTGCTGGCCGACACCACCGACCCGAAGCTGATCGCCGAGCGGTACGAGAAGCGCTACGCCGAGGACGAGTGGTACCGCCACCTCTACCGGACGAGCTACGCCTACCACGGCGTCCACCCGTTCTACATGTGGTACTGGGGTGCCCACGCCCTCCAGCACCTCGGCTCGGTGATCATCGTCGGCGGCGACACCCGCGCCGTCCGGCGGCTCGGCTTCCGCCCCGCCAGCACGTTGCAGGACGCCCTGGAGATGGCCACCGACACCGTCGGCCCCGCGCCCACCGTCACCCACCTCCACAACCCGCCCATCGTCATGGCGGATGTGACGTGAGCCCGCTGACCGGAACTCGGTGGGGTAGGCGCCCTGTTTCGGGCGTCCATCCCACCGAGTTCGGCGCGGGGTGGGTCTGATGGCGGCCAAGCGCACCGGGCCCAGGAAGCTCGAGGTCGCCCTGCGCACGGCGCAGCGGGTGCAGCACCGGCTGCCCAAGCCGTCGGCCGCGCTCAAGGCGGCCGAGTTCCCGCTGCGGGCCCCGACACTGCCCGGCGGGGTCGAGCCGCTCCCCAAGGAGCAGAAGCTAGGCGCGGCCTACGACACCGACTGGGCCCGCTCCCCCGCGGCCCGGCTGGGCCGGCTGGCCCTGCTCGAGGGAGCCGTGCGCCCGCTGATCAGGGCCGTGGCCGACCCCGAGCGCCGGGGCTACGACCGCCTCGTCGGGCTCGACGGCCCCGCCATCTTCGCCGCCAACCACCTGAGCCACCTCGACGCCGGGCTGCTCCTCACGTCGCTGCCGGAGCCCTGGCGGCACCGGGCCTTCGCCGGCGGTGCCGCCGACTACTTCTTCGACACCCGGATCAAGGCCACGCTGGCCGCCCTCGCCCTCAACGCCATCCCCATCGAGCGCACCAAGGTCACCCGGCGCTCCACCGCCCTGGCCACCGAGCTCATCGAGGACGGCTGGAGCATGGTGATCTTCCCCGAGGGCGGCCGCAGCCCCGACGGGTGGGCCCAGCCCTTCCGGGCCGGCGCCGCCTTCCTGGCCGTGCGCTGCGGGGTGCCCGTCGTGCCCGTCCACCTCGAGGGCACCGGCCGCATCCTCCCCAAGGGCACGTCCAAGCTGGTCCCGGGGAAGACCCGGGTCACCTTCGGCACGCCGATCCACCCGGGCGAGGGCGCCGACATGCGGGTGCTGGCGGCCGAGATCGAGGCCGCCGTCACCGCCCTGGCCGACGAGGTCGCCGGCGATTGGTTCACGGCCCGGCAGCGGGCCCATGCCGGTCAGTCGCCGCCCCTGGCCGGTCCCGACGCCAGCGCCTGGCGCCGCGCCTGGGCCCTCGGCGACCGCCGCTCACACCGCGCCCGCCGCATCGAGCCCTGGCCGTTGCGCGACTAGCCCCTCTACCGGCAGGCGTCGGTGATGTCCGAGAAGGTGTCGAGGACGTCGTCGGGGACGTCGGACTCGGCCTCGGCGTGGAACAGGATGTTGATGTCGTCCTGGTCGAGCTCGGCGTAGACGCCCTCGACGATGCAGCGGGCCTCGTCGTCGGCGATGCCACCGGAGATCAGGGCGGCGAGGAACCGGGAGCGGCTCACGTCGCCCTCGCTGTCGTCGCCCATCCCGGGCATCGGTGCGTCGTCATCCCCTTCGTCCTCACCGCCGGCGCCGGCGCCGTCCTCGACGCAGGGTCGCAGGGCCTCGGCGAAGGCCCGGGCGGTGCTGGCCGAGATGTCCTCGATCGTGTCGGCGCCGACGATCGAGCCGATCTCCTCCTCGTCGAGGGTCTCGCGCAGGTTCTCGGCCCCGCACTCGGCCTCGGCCAGGGTGTAGCCGTTGTCGATCAGGGCCTGCTCGAGCTCGTCGTCGCTGGTCGGGATCTCGGTCGTGGCCGGGGCCTCGTCGGTGGTGGTCGACGTCTCCCGCAGGTCGTCGGCCACGTCGTCGGGCACTTCGACGCCACAGCCCACCACCAGCCCGGCCGCACCCACCACGAGGGCGACGACGACCCGCCTCACGAGCCCGCCGAGGCGCAGGGGGTGAGGGCGGCGCGCAGATCGGCGAGCTGGTCGTCGGTGAGGTCGTCCCGGTCGTCGACCTCGCGCAGGGCGTCGATCTCCTCGGCGCTGAAGCGCTCGTAGAGCTGGTCGGCGACGCACTCCGCCTGCTCGGCCCCCATGTCGAAGTCGGACTCGAGCTGGTCGACCAGCTGCTCCTGCTCGCTGGCCCCACCGCACCCGGCGAGCACGCCGGCGACGAGGGCCAGGGCGACGAGAGCGCGCCTCACGACGACCCCGCGCACGAGGCGACGGACTGGGTCAGGGTGTCGGAGACGTCGGCCGGGAGCTCGTCCAGCGCCACCTCGCCCTCGTCGACCCGCCGGACCTGCTCGGCCACCTCGTCGAGGTCGGCCCCGTCGAGCCGCTCCTCGATCGTGCGGGCCGTGCAGGCGACCTCCTCGTCCGACAGCCCGAGGTCCGAGGCGAGGAAGCCGAGCGAGTCGACCAGCTGGGCCCGCTCCTCCTCGCCGGGCCCGTCGTCACCCCCGCACCCCGCCAGGGCCCCGATCACGAGGAGGGCGACGATCAGCGGACGCACCGGGCGATCATGGCACGCACCCCGCGGATCACCGGCGCGTCGTGTCGTCGACCAGCCGCAACCCGCTGGGGGCCATCGACGCCGGTCCGGGCCGGGGCAGGTCGACCGTGAAGGCGCTGCGCAGACCGGGGAAGACGTGCTCGGCCACGAGGATCGGCCGGCCGCCCTCGTCGGAGGTGATCCGCTCGCAGACCAGGACGGGCGACCCGACCGGGATCTCGAGCAGCTCGGCGTCGGTGGCCGAGGCCGCCTGGGCCTCGATGGTCTGGACGGCCCCGCCCAGCGGCACCGGCAGGAGCTCGAGGAACGTGCGCTCGGCGACCTGGGCCCGCGACAGCGTCGCCCCCAGCTCCTCCGGGCACCACACGGTGACCCGGGCGAAGGGCTCGCCGTCGGCCAGGTTCACCCGCGCCACCCGCAGGACCTGGTCGACGCCCAGGATCGAGCGCACCCGGGGTGGGGCGGCCACGAAGCCGAAGTCGAGGATCCGCCGCTCGGAGCGACGGCCGTCGGACTCGAGCTGCTCCTCGATCGTGCCCAGCCGACCGAGGTGCTGGAGGATCGGCTCGGTGGCCACGAACCAGCCGAACCCCTGGCGCGAGTCGACGAGGCCCTCGTCGCGCAGCCGGTCGAGCGCCTTGCGCACGGTGACCCGGCTGGCCTCGTAGCGGGCCGACAGCTCGGCCTCGCTGGGCAGCAGGCGCCGGCCCTTCAGGTCACCGCCCTCGATGCGCTCCCGGAGGTCGTCGGCGATCTCCCGGTAGCGGATCCGCCGCGGGGGCGGCTCGGAGGCGGTGGGCATCACGAGGGAACCTACCGCCTCACCAATCCGGGTGGTCGGGGGGTCCGAACGGGAGGATGATGCGTCACGACCTGCTACGCACTGACCCGTGGGGCGCTTGAAGATGGGTCTCGCCCGCCGCCACCTCCAGTCCGTCCCCGCCGGCGACCCCGGCGACGCCGATGACCTCCTGGCCCGCACGGCGCGGGGCGACGCCGACGCCTTCGCCGCCCTGTACGACCTGGTCAGCCCGACCGTGGTCGGCATCGCCCGCCGGGTGGTGCGCGACCCCCACCAGGCCGACGAGGTGGCCCAGGAGGTCCTGCTCGAGGTCTGGCGCCTGGCGCCGACCTACGACCGGACCAAGGGCACGGGCAAGACCTGGGTGGCCACCATCGCCCACCGCCGCGCCGTCGACCGGGTCCGGAGCGAGCAGGCCGAGCGCGACCGCCGGGTGCGCGACGCCGAGCGCACCGGCGCCCCCGACCAGGACCCCGTGTCGACCCCGATCACCCGGGAGGACGAGCGCCAGGAGGTGGTCGCGGCCCTGGGCCAGCTGACCGAGCTCCAGCGCCAGACGATCGAGCTGGCGTACTACGGCGGCTACACCTACGCCCAGGTGGCTGACATCCTGGAGCTGCCGCTCGGGACCGTGAAGACCCGGATCAGGGACGGGATGATCCGGCTGCGAGACGCACTGGAGGTGAGCGCATGAGCGAGCGCAGCGAGCGACCCAGCAAGCAACGCCCGATCCCCGATCCCCACACGCTGGTCGGGCCGTACGTGCTCGACGCCCTGCCCCCGGACGAGCGCGACCTGTTCGAGGACCACCTCTCGCGGTGCCCCGAGTGCCAGGCCGAGGCGGCCGAGCTGTTGGCCGCCGCCGCCCACCTGGGTCAGGCCGCCGCCGTCGTCCCCCCCGCCGGTCTCCGCCAGCAGGTGCTGGCCGAGGCGGCCCGCACCCGGCAGGTCGCTCCCGGCCGGTCGGGGGGCCGTCACGATCGCCGCCCCCGCCGGCCGTGGGTCGCCCCCCTGGTGGCTGCGGCCATGGTGGCCGTCCTCGCCGCCGTCGGCGCCCTCGCCGTGCAGGCCGACCACCGGGCCGACCGGGCCGAGGACATCGCCGCCGTCGTCTCGGCCGCCGACGCCCAGGACGTCAGGGTCAGCGGCGAGGGCGGCACCATGCGGCTCGTCGTCTCCGACGCCCACGACAGCTCGGTGGTGGTGGCCGACGGGATGGCCGCCCCGCCGGACGGCAAGACCTACGCCCTCTGGTTCCAGGAGGACGGCGAGATGATCCTCCACGGCACCTTCGCCCCCGACGACGACGGCCGCGTGCGGACCCGGGTCGACGGCGTCCCCGTCGACGTCGTCGGCGTCACCGTCGAGGACGAGGGCAGCATCGACGGCCCCACCCTCCCCATCGTCGCCACCGGCACCCTCTAGCCCCCACCGAACTGGCGATCAGATTCCCCCGCCCTTCGGGGAATCTGATCGCCAGTTCGCAAAGTGGTCGATCGCCGTGGGATCAGCGAGGCTGCCGCGGGCGACGGCGGTGTCGACGGGGTTGCCGGTGAGGATGCGCTTCACCGGCACCTCCAGCTTCTTGCCCGACAGGGTGCGGGGCACGGCCGGCACCACCTCGAGCCGGTCGGGCACGTGCCGGGGCGACAGCTCGGACCGCAGCGCGCCGGCGATGCGGGCGGCGAGGTCGTCGGGCTCGTCGACGCCCGGCGCCAGGGCCACGAAGAGGATGAGCTCGCCGGCGCCGCCCTCGTCGTCCTCCAGGTGGACGACGAGGCTGTCGGCCACCTCGGGGAGGGCCTCGACCACGGCGTAGAAGTCGCTCGTGCCCAGACGCACCCCGCCCCGGTTGAGGGTGGCGTCGGATCGGCCGGTGATGGTGGCGGCACCGTCCTCGGTGAAGGTGACCCAGTCACCGTGGCGCCACACGCCGGGGTAGTCCTCGAAGTAGGCGGCGCGGTAGCGGGAGCCGTCGTCGTCGCCCCAGAAGCCGACCGGCATCGAGGGCATCGGCGCGGTGATCACCAGCTCGCCCAGCTCGCCGGGCGCGCACGTCGTGCCGTCGGGCCGGAACGCCTCGACCGCGCAGCCCAGCATCCGGCAGCTGATCTCCCCCGCCCGTACGGGGACGAGGGGCGACGTGCCCAGGAAGGCCGTGCACACGTCGGTGCCACCGCTGATCGACGACACCGGCACGCCGACCGCCTCGTGCACCCAGCGGAACCCGTCGGCCGGCAGCGGCGCGCCCGTCGACCCGACCCAGCGCAGCGCCCCCCGGTTCGGCTGCAGCCCCTCCTTGCGGCAGGCCATGAGGAACGGGGCCGAGGCCCCGAACACCGTCGTGCCCGTCTCCTCGGCCAGGTCCCACAGCGTGCTCAGCGACGGGTGGGCCGGGTCCCCGTCGAACAGCACGATCGTGGCGCCGACGAGGAGCCCCGACACGAGGTAGTTCCACATCATCCAGCCGGTGGTGGAGAACCAGCAGAAGCGGTCGGCCTCGGTGAGGTCCTGGTGGAGGGCCAGCTTCTTGAGGTGCTCGACGGTGATGCCGCCGTGGCCGTGGACGATCGGCTTGGGCAGACCGGTGGTGCCCGAGCTGAAGAGCACGTAGAGCGGGTGGCCGAACGGCACCGGCAGGAAGGCC
>DASVEC010000458.1:0-22879 GCA_036380755.1 Iamia sp.
CGATGCCCGAGCCCTTGTCCGGCTCGGCGAGGCGGTGGGCGACCACGGGCACGTCGACGCCGAACAGCGGCGTCCGTACCGTCGTCCCGAACAGCGGCTTGTAGCGCTCGTCGTCGGGGTGGGCGACCAGGGCGACGCAGCTGACGAGCAGCTCGGGCCGGGTGGTGGAGATGACGACGTCGTCGCCCGCGCCGTCGGTGCGCGGGAAGGCGACGTGGTGGTAGGCCGCGGGGCGGTCGCGATCCTCCATCTCGGCCTGGGCGACGGCGGTCTGGTACGTCGTGTCCCACAGGGTCGGCGCGTCCTGGGAGTAGGCCTCGCCCCGGGCCAGGTTGCGGAGGAAGGCCCGCTGGCTGACCCGCTGGAAGGGCTCGCTGACCGTCGTGTACTGGAGCGACCAGTCGACGCTCAGGCCGACGAGGCGGAACAGCTGCTCGAAGACCTTCTCGTCCTCGGCGGTGAGGCCGTGGCAGAGCTCGATGAAGTTGCGCCGGCTGATGGGGACGAAGTCCTGGCGCTTGCTGGCCGGTTCGGCCGGGGGCGCGAAGTCGGGGTCGTAGGGGACGGTGGGGTCGCAGGTGACGCCGTAGTAGTTCTCGACCCGGCGCTCGGTGGGGAGGCCGTTGTCGTCCCACCCCATCGGGTAGAAGACGTCCTTCCCCTGCATCCGCTGGTACCGCGCGATGGTGTCGGTGTGGGTGTAGCTGAAGATGTGTCCGACGTGCAGCGACCCCGACGCCGTCGGGGGCGGCGTGTCGATCGAGTACACCTCGTCCCGGGGCCGGTCACCGGCGAACCGGTAGGTGCCATCGCTCTCCCAGCGCTCGATCCAGCGGCTCTCGAGGCCCTCGAGGGCCGGCTTGTCGGGGACCTGCCACGTCATCGTGTGAGGGTACCGAGGCTCCTCGTCCTGGTCGCAACCGGTTGCCTGCTCGCCGGGTGCGGCTCGTCCTCCGACGAGGTCTGGCAGCCGTCGCCCTCCGACCGCTGGCACATCCAGTACGCCGGCTCGCTCGACGTCCCGGAGGGGGTCGACGTGGTGAACCTCGACATGGAGGAGACGTCCTCGTCGGTGATCGCCTCGCTGCAGGACGACGGGATCCGCGTCGTCTGCTACCTCAGCGCCGGCTCGTGGGAGCCCTATCGCGACGACGCCGAGTCCTTCCCGGACGAGATCCTGGGCGAGGCCTACGAGGGGTTCGAGGACGAGCGCTGGCTCGACATCCGGGCCTCGTCGCTCCGGCCCCTGCTGACGGCCCGGATCGAGCGGGCCGCCGACAAGGGCTGCGACGCCGTCGACCCCGACAACGTCAACGGCTTCGAGAACGAGACCGGCTTCCCGCTCACCGCCGACGACCAGCTGGAGTTCAACCGCTGGCTGTTCGCCGAGGTCCACGACCGCGGCATGGCCGTCGGCCTCAAGAACGACCTGGCCCAGGCCGCCGCGCTGGTCGACGAGGTCGAGTTCCAGGTCGACGAGGAGTGCATCCAGTACGACGACTGCGCCCCGCTGACCGTCTTCGTCGACGCCGGCAAGCCGGTCTGGTCGATCGAGTACCACGGCACCCCGGCCTCGGTCTGCCCCACGGCCGCCGAGCTCGGCTTCGCCACCTGGATCAAGGACATCTCCCTCTCCGCCGGTGGCCACGAGTGCCCGGTGCCATGATCGGACGATGTCCGACGTTCCGCCGGGGCTGGAGGAGATCCGGCTCTACGACACCCGCACGCGCTCGGTGCGCCCGCTGGAGCCGCTCGAGCCCGGGAAGCTCGGCATCTACACGTGTGGGCCCACGGTCTACGCCCCCCAGACGCTGGGCAACATGCGGAGCCAGCTCGTGCCCGACCTGCTGCGGCGGGTGCTGATCGCCGCCGGCTACGACGTCACCTTCGTCACCAACATCACCGATGTCGGTCACCTCGTCTCCGACGCCGACGAGGGCGACGACAAGATGGAGAAGGCGGCCGCCGCCAGCGGCGAGACGGCGGCCGACATCGCCGCCCGCTACACCGACCAGTGGGCCGGCGACCGGCGCCGGCTCGGCTGCCTCGAGCCCGACATCTTGCCCAAGGCGGCCGATCACATCGCCGAGCAGATCGCCATGGTCGAGACGCTGGAGGCCAAGGGCCACACCTACGTGATCGACGACGGCGTCTACTTCGACACGTCGACGTTCCCGGCCTACGCCGACTTCGCCGGGCTGCGCCTCGACGACCTGGAGGCCACCGGGCGCGTCGACACCATCGACAAGCGCCACCCGGCCGACTTCGCCCTCTGGAAGCTGACCCCGCCCGGCGTCAAGCGCCAGCAGGAGTGGGACTCGCCGTGGGGGCGGGGCTTCCCGGGCTGGCACATCGAGTGCTCGGCGATGGCCACGAAGTACCTGGGCGAGCGGTTCGACATCCACACCGGCGGCATCGACCACGTGCGGGTCCACCACACCAACGAGGTGGCCCAGAGCGAGTGCGCCCTCGACGTCCACCCGTGGGTGGGGCACTGGGTCCACACCGAGTTCCTCGACCTGGGCGGTGAGAAGATCTCCAAGTCGAAGGGCCACGTCCTGGTCGTCGACACGCTCGTCGACGAGGGCATCGACCCCCTGGCCTTCCGCTACTTCTCGCTGCAGGGCCACTACCGCCAGAACCAGGCCTTCTCCCTCGACGCCGTGCGCGCGGCCGGCACCGCCCTCCGGCGTCTGCGGCTGCTGGCCTTCGAGGCCCGGTCGGCCGGCGGATCGCCGGATCCGGCTCGGGTCGAGCCCGACCGGCGGGCCTTCTGGTCGGCACTGGCGGACGACCTCAACGCCCCGGCCGCCATCGCCGCGCTGTGGGACGCCGTGCGGCGCCCCGAGCTCACGCCGGCCGACAAGTGGGCGCTCCTCGAGGAGGCCGACACGGTGCTCGCCCTCGGTCTGGGCGAGCCGCCCGATGCCGACCAGACCGGCTCCGACGAGCGGATCGACGCCCTGATCGCCGAGCGGGCGGCGGCCCGGGCGGCCAAGGACTTCGCCACCTCGGATCGCATCCGCGACGAGCTGGCGGCCGAGGGCATCGAGGTGGTCGACACCCCGTCCGGCGCCACCTGGCGCCGGACCTAGGCCCGGGCGCGACGAGCGCCTGGCCGGACGACCAGGCGCTCGTGCTGGCTCGGTGGGGGATCCGAGATCTAGGGGAGGAGGCCGCCGCCGGGGCAGAGGACCGGCAGGAGGCCGCACACCGGGCCGGGGGGCTGGGTGGTGGGAGGCGGCGTCGTGGGGGGCGGCGGGGTGGTCGTGGGCGGGGACGGCGGGGCGGTGGTGGGCGGCGGCTGTGTGGTCGGGGGAGCGGCCGGGCTCGTGCCCGGGGTGGGGCTCGATCCGCCTCCGATACCCCCTCCGCCGCCGGATGAACCCCCGGATCCGGCCGGGGCGCCGCCGGCGGCCGGGCCTCCGCCGGCGGGGGTGCCGTTGGAGCCGCCACCGCTCGGTGACGAGGACCGGGTCGCGGCGTCGCGCGGCACATCGGACGAGACGGTCGGGGCGGCGGTGGAGCCGCCAGCCGACTCCGCGGCCGCGGTGCCGTCGGCGTCGGTGACGTTGGCGGCCGGGATGAGATCGCCGTCGTCGAGGAGCGCGCCCTCGCCCGTGCCGTTGGCGCCCGTGGCCCCGGCGGCGATCTCGTCGCCCCTCGTGCCGGGCGAGTCGGTGGGGGCCGAGGTCAGCAGGCTGCCCATGGCCGAGGCGGTGAGGATGCCGGCGGCGAGGGCGGCCAGGACCCGGGTGCGGGTGGGGGTCGACCCGGCCGTCACCAGGTGGCGGGGACGGGGGCCGCGGCGGTGGCGTCGCTCGGGCAGGGTCAGGTCCTCGTCGCGGGGGCCGAGGAAGGCACCGGAGGCGTCGGAGGCGTCGGAGGCGGCGGCCAGATCGAAGGGGACGAAGTCCCGTCCGAGGTCGCCCACGACCGCCTCGGCCTCGCGGTCGGCACCGACCGGGAGCAGGTCGGCCGGCGGGGGCGTGGCGGCGGCGACGGGAGCGACGGCGCGGGCCCGGCGCCGGCGGGTCGTGCGGGAGCCGGCCCGGCCCAGGGCGGTGCCCATGCGCCCGAGGGGGACGTCGAGGCGGGAGAGGACGGCGGTGAGCGGGTGGCGCTCGGGGATGGTGAGGCCGATGCCCTGCCACTCGTGCCAGGCGTCGGCGGTGGCCGTGGCCAACCCGTCGGGGGTGTCGAGATCGAGGGCGGCCAGGGCCGTCCGGGCGGCGGGTGCGGCCACCAGCGAGGAGGCGGAGCCGGCATCGTGGGCCACGGCGGCGAGGGCGTCTCCCTCGCTCCAGCCCCGGGCCGTGAGCCAGAGGGCGACCCGGGTGGCGGGCTCCTCGGCCAGGAGGGCGGCCGGGATCCGGTCGGCGAGGTCCTCGTCGTCGATCCGGGCGCTGACGGCCAGCTCGAAGGCGGCGGCCACGAGGGCCCGCTCGACGCAGGCGTCGGGGTCGCTGATGCCGGCGGCGACGCCGGCCAGGGTGCGGGTGAAGGCCCGGGCGGTGGCCCGAGTGGCGGTGCCCTCGTCCACCGCGGCCAGGGCGGCGACGGTCCAGACCTCCTCGTGGAAGCGGTCGGCCAGGGCGACGAACGCCCCGCTGTCGCCGTAGGCGGCCTTGTCGGCCAGATGCCCGTCGGACAGGTGGTCGAACCGGTGTGCCTCCCGGTCGGACATGGTGGGACCTCCGTGGGGGCGTCCCGGCCCCCTGCTCGTCGTGCGCGCGGCCCGGTGTCCGGCGTCACCGGTGGGGGTTCGACGGCCTGGCCTCCGGCTCCTGCTCACGGTGTGGGCTGGCACCGGGCGGGCCACGGGCGTACCCTGGTTACTGCGCGGTAACTTCGGTGCCGACGCCCGAGCCCGAGACACCCCTGGAGGGGCACCAATGGCCGACTTCTCCCTCGCCCTCAACGAGGACCAGCTCCAGATCCAGAAGTGGGTCCACGACTTCGCCGAGTCGGTCGTGCGCCCCGCCGCCGAGGAGTGGGACGAGCGGGAGGAGTTCCCGTGGCCCATCGTCGAGGAGGCCGCCAAGATCGGCCTCTACGGCTTCGACTTCATGGCCCAGGCCATGATGGGCGATCCCACCGGCCTCACCTTGCCCGTCGCCATCGAGGAGCTGTTCTGGGGCGACGCCGGCATCGGCCTGTCGATCATGGGATCGGGCCTCGCCGCCGCCGGGATCGCCGGCAACGGCACGCCCGAGCAGGTCATCGAGTGGGTGCCCCAGTGCTACGGCACGCCCGAGAAGGTCGCCCTCGGCGCCTTCTGCGTGTCCGAGCCCGACGCCGGCTCCGACGTCAGCTCGCTCCGCACCCGGGCCGTCTACGACGAGGCCAAGGACGAGTGGACCCTCAACGGCACCAAGGCGTGGATCACCAACGGCGGCATCGCCGACATCCACGTGGTCGTGGCGGCCGTCGACCCCGAGCTCAAGGGCCGGGGCCAGGCCAGCTTCATCGTCCCGCCCAACACCAAGGGCCTGTCGATGGGGCAGAAGTACAAGAAGCACGGCATCCGCGCCTCGCACACCTCCGAGGTCGTGCTCGACGACGTCGTGATCCCCGGCTCCTGCCTCCTCGGCGGCAAGGACAAGCTCGACGCCAAGCTGGCCAAGGCCCGCGAGGCGCTGACCAAGCCCAAGACCGAGAGCTCCGGCAAGCAGCCGGCGATGGCCACCTTCGAGGCCACCCGCCCGGCCGTCGGCGCCCAGGCCATCGGCATCGCCCGGGCCGCCTACGAGTACTCGCTCGAGTACGCCAAGGAGCGCAAGGCGTTCGGCAAGCCCATCATCCAGAACCAGGCGATCGCCTTCATGCTCGCCGACATGATCACCGAGATCGACGCCTCCCGGCTCCTGGTCCACCGGGCCGCCTGGCTCTCGCGCAACGGCACCTACGTCAACGCCGAGGGCAGCCAGTCGAAGCTCAAGGCCGGCCGCACCGCGGTGTGGGTCACCGAGCGGGCCATCCAGATCCTGGGCGGCTACGGCTACACCCGCGAGTACCCCGTGGAGCGCTGGCACCGCGACGCCAAGATCATGGACATCTTCGAGGGCACCGAGCAGATCCAGCAGCTCGTCATCTCGAGGGCCATCTCCGGCCTCCGCATCGAGTAGCCCGACCTGCGGTTGCGTGCCGCCGGTCGGGCCGCCAGGTGCGTTCGCACCGCCCCGAAGTCTGCATCCGTCCGGCCGCCCAGCGGCCGGGCGGATTTAGTTTGATCTAAGCAAACGTCCGCACCTTCTCCCGCCATCGAGAACGTCGTCCGGGTACGACTTCGCCGGGGGGATTACGGTTCCGGCCCGCAGCGACGACCTGCGAGATCCGCCGGGCCGGCGCAGTCACTGGGAGGGTTGTGAACAAGTTCGATTTCAGCCGGCTCGGCGCGGAGCAGTTCGAGCTCCTCGCTCAGGCCGTGGTCAAAGCCGTCATTGGGAACGGGACGATCACGTTCGGTCCGGGACGAGACGGAGCGCGAGAGGCGACGTTCGAGGGGACCTCCGAAAACTACCCCTCGTCGCAGAGCCCCTGGAGTGGCAAATGGCTGTTCCAGGCCAAGTATCACGACACTGTGTTGGTGGGGCAAGACGGTGCCCGAAGTGCAGTCCTTGCTGACGTGCGGAACGAACTCGACAAGTGCGTTAACAAGTACCAGTACGACATCGACCACTACGTGCTCATTACAAATGCCGCGCTATCAGCCGTCTATCAGACTGGAACGCGCGATCGGGTAATCGCCGAGGTTGCAGAACTTTTTCCCGCTGTGAGCAATGTGCATGTATGGGACTATCATGAGTTGACCCAGTTTCTGATCTTGCACAAGGCGGTCAGGGAGGGGTTTCTCGAGTTTGTGACGCCTGGCGACGTCTTAGCCGAACTGCTCACGCAAGTCACCGGACGAAAGAGCAGGGCTGCCGAGGTTCTCAGGCTCTACCTTGCGAGCATGTTTTCGAGGGATGGCGAAGCGCAGCTTGATCAAGCCGGTGAAGTCGGTGATCTGCCTGTGCGGCTCGAAAAAATCTACATCGACACCAACGCAAGAGTGTTCGAGCCCCATCGGCTTCCAGGATCCCCCGCGATGGAAGCGGCAGCCGAGTACTTCGCAGAACGTGGACTGGACCTGAGTGACAGTCATTCAGTGCTGGCCGTAGCCTTGGACGAAGTGTGGCCAAGGCTGATGTTGATTGGTGGGCCTGGAGAGGGCAAGTCGACGCTCGGTCAGTACTTAGCTCAAATTCACCGGGCAACGCTCCTCAAGAAGATTCGGTCTCTCACAGGAACGTTGGAGTTGCTCCCTGCCGTGGCACGCCTACCATTCCGAATTCCTTTGAAGGACCTCGCGCATTGGTTGACCGAAAGCGATGAGGGTCAGCGCTCCGTAGAGTCCTATATTGCCGCCGAGATTGGAGTGGTTACATCGCGCGAATTCTCCACCGAAGACGTGCATCAGTTGCTATCAAATGAACCCTGCCTCTTGATACTTGACGGTCTCGACGAGGTGATGGAGGCGGATGCGAGAAAGCATGTTTTGAGGTCCATCGACGAGTTCGTCGGTAGATGTGAGGACGCACTTCAGGCCAACGTTCAGTTGATCGCAACGTCTCGACCCACCTCTTATCGGGGCCAGTTCGCTGTCGACCGATACCTCCATCTTCAACTGTCAGAACTCGATGACGAGCAGGTCATGCAGTATGTCGAGAAGTGGATAGTTGCGCGTGACCTTGAGGGCGCGAAGTCGAAGCGTTTGCGGAGCACAATGCAGCAATGTGTCTCGGACGCCCAGATCTCCCTGTTGACCAAGACGCCCCTCCAAGTGACAATCTTGGTCTTGATCATTCTTTCTGGCGGAACCCCTCCACGGCAAAAGGAAGCGCTGTTCAATGAATATTTGGATGTAATTTACAAGCGTGAACGTGCCAAGTCGCCGGCCATAATCAAGACAGAACGAGAGGTCCTCCTGGGCCTCCACAAGTTCATTGGATATCTTCTTCACTGTAACGCGGAAGGCGGCCGGACAATTGACTCCTATCTACCTCAACTAGAATATGAGGCAGCCATTGCTCGGTTCCTGAGGCTCACTGACCCATTCTCTAGCGACGAGAGTATTGCTGAAACGGTTCAAACGCTCGCTGTTGAGGTCAAGGAGAGGCTTGTTCTACTGGTTGAAGCTCGTCCGGGTCAATGGGGATTTGAGCTCCGATCGATTCAAGAATTCTTCGCCGCGGGTCACCTGGTGGATACAGCTGCTGACTCCGCGCAGCGATACGCGCGGTTTAGGGCCGTTGCTCGCAGCCCGCACTGGAGAAACGTGGCGCTCTTCTTCGCAGGTCGTGTTGGACGACAACTGTCGGGTGAGGGAGCGGCGATCTTGGAGGTCTGTCGCGAGATCGACCGCGAAGGATACGATCTCGTTCTTCGCCGCGGGGCACGACTGGCAGTGGAACTTGCAACCGAACGCGCCTTTGGTGTCAATCGTGGGCTACAGCACAGCGCTATCGAGTACGGGCTCACGTCACTCACGACACCAGCGATTGCTCCATCGGCGTCGGCTCTCCTCGCGGGCGCCGTGGGTCTTTTGCCCGAGGTAGACAGGACCGATCACGTGGTTCCGGCAGCGCTTCGGCTTGCGGACGGTACGGCGCCGGAGCTACTCGGCCCTGTCATTCGGACGATTGCGAGAGCAACCGGTCACGGGCGTGAACTCGGGCCCCTCCTCGAACGAATGGCTGAAGGTGGATCCGATCTCGGACGACGGGCTCTGCTCCTGTCGATTGATATTCGGGCCGATCCACAAGTGGTCTCGTCGCTTCGGTCCAAGTTGGAAATCGATGAGGCCGAAGTCAAGGCGATTGCCAAGGCCATCGCGACGAGAATGATGCGTGACCCGCTAGACGTAGCCAGGACTATCGCTGGATTCCTCTCGAACGACCCTCTTATCGCTGAGTTGCCTGCCCAACTCGCGATAGCGGCGCGGCCTGCGAAGCGCCAGCTTGTCCTGGATGCCGGCACCTTCGCTGCAAAAGGTGCCACCTGGGTCGTCCAGCTGGTGGCAATGCGGGACGCCATGCGTGTCGTGGAGGATCTCAGTGACGGCCATTTCGAGGCGGGTGGTAGCGCAGGCGGAAGCCGAGCGGACTGGCCGCGTATGGTTCGTGAGAGGCTAGCGGAACCGCTGCATCCTCCAGAGACCATGGCGGGACCAAGAGATCTCTTCTTTGGTCTTCCGGTCACGCCCGTGAGTACCTACTTGGCCGCCTTCTATTGGGCTATTTTCCTTTCAGCCGGTGAGCCTGAGAGCGAGTGGGAGGATCTGCTCGTGGAGTTTCTGAGGCACTGCGACGGGCCAGCATGGCCTGTGGTTGCCCGAATTCTTGGTCGGTCTAGTTCTTCATGGATGACGATCCTCTTGGCTGGTGCTAACGTCGGTCAGCCTCCGACAGGGCCACCTATGTATGCTTTCCTGGCCGGTGAGCGAGAGTGGGCAGGCCGATGGAAGCAGGTCGAGCAGGCAGTTGGCTCGGAGAGCGCCGATCTTGCGCTGTTGGGCGAGTACGGGCTGGACGCACCGGTTTCCCAGGGCACGCGTCGCGCGATCGAGGAGGCGTTTCCGAACCTGGCCGATCTCAACGGACTTTTCGCAGCCCGTCCATCGATGTTTCAGGTGGATACGCGGCGGTCGATGCCGGCGGATATCTATGTTCAAATCGTGGCTTCACTGCTGGCGAGGGTTGACCGCGATCTCGATGGTCGGATGGCCTCAAGCGTCTGGATGTCACTCTATGGACTCTTGCGGGTCGAGCCCTCAGTCGTCGACGCAGTCGTCAGCGAAGGTTGCGTGGAGTTGATCGAGACGCTGGTTTCTCTCACTGACTCTGAGGTTCGTCAAGGCGCTCTGATCTACGCCCTCAACCTTTGTGTGTCACCCGCCTCTCCGTTAGGTGTTCTGGCTCGTCATGGGACAGTACCGGTCTCGTTGCGGCCTTTGACCGACCGCCTTCTCGTGGCCCTGGGTGGTTCGGACGGTGGTGTGGGCATGGCCGCCGTCGCCTTCGCAGATGCGGGGGCTATCCGCAGCATGGATGCGCTGTTGCGGTATCTGGCTGGCAAGGTGGCGAACGACGGCGACGCAGTCGCTCGGCGAGGCGCAGCTCAGTTGCTGGGCTTCTCCCTCGGTCATCTGCGGGGTTCTGACGTGATGGATGTTGTTGAGCCATCCGATGCTGCGAAGGTGAGGGGTCTCGTCATCAGCGACGATCCAGTGCTGCGAGCCGGCGCGTTGAGCGCTATCTCAGCGTCGTCGGGGTCGATCTTCACCGCGACGCTTCTCGACTCGGTCATTGCATCATCGTCTGTCCCGGAGGACTCTACCCAGGTCTTGGCGCGCGCGGCCCTGGGCCGCTTTGCTGATGGCCCGGATGCTGCAGCCAAGATGCGTGGCGCCTTCGAGGCGCTTCAGCGGTGGCCCGCGCACACTGCGGGAGATCAGCTTATCGACCTGTTGACTGAGCTTGATTCACGAGTCCCGTCCGTCATGCTGAAGGATCCGGCCGTGCTGGGCCTGCCGGCGGTGCCCAGAGGGACCGCGGGCGGTTAGTGCGACTGAGGCGGGGAGGTTCTGTCGTCGCAGTTCGCCGTGGGTGGGTCGCGGACCTGTTCCGGGCCAGGTCTCAACGTCTCCCGGTCCCGACCGATGGGTCGGGAGCCGGATCGAGTCGGCGCGTGACTGAATGGGAGCGGGATGGCCACGGTCGCCCCTCGAGCTGGAGAGATCGTGGGTCCCGAGCCCACCGTCCCGGGGCTCCTCCAGCGCGTCCGGGCGGCCGTGCCGCGCGGCGATCTGGCGAGCCCCGAGACCCTTGCCAGCCGCCAGCGCATCGTCACGTGGATCCTGTGGGGCCACGTCGTCGGGCTGTTCGCCTTCGGGGTCGCCCGGGGTGCGCCGGTGCCCCACCTCCTCGCCGAGATGGGCGTGCTGGTGGCCATCATCGTGGCCTCGGCCCAGTCGACGATCCTCTCTCCGACGGTCCGGGCCACCATCTCCGCCGTCGGGCTGATGGTGTGCTCGGCCCTGCTCGTGCACCTGTCCGGCGGGTCCATCGAGGCCCACTTCCACTTCTTCGTGATGGTGACGGTCATCGCCCTCTACCAGCACTGGGCGCCGTTCGGGGTGGCGATCGGCTTCGTCGCCCTGCACCACGGCGTCGTCGGCGTGGTGGCCCCGCAGCTGGTCTACGACCACCGGGCCGCGTACAGCGCCCCGGTGGTGTGGGCGCTGATCCACGCCGCCTTCGTGCTGGCCGCCAGCGCCGCCCAGGTCGCCTTCTGGCGCATGGCCGAGGTCGAGCACGATCGGTCGCGCGCCTCGCTGGAGGCTCGTGAGCGCCGGTTCCGGGCCCTGATCGAGCGCTCGCTCGACGCCGTCTGCATCATCGGACCCGACGGCAACATCACCTACGAGAGCGCCGCCGCCGAGGCCGTGATGGGGTTCGCCCCGGGGGAGCGGGAGGGCGTGTCCGGCATGGCCTACCTCCACCCCGACGACCACGCCACGGCCGAGGAGCTCCTCGAGACCGTCCTGGCCACGCCGGGCGCCACCGCCTCGGGCGAAGTCCGCATCCGGCACGCCGACGGCTCCTGGCGGTGGGTCGACTCGCGGGCGACCAACCTCGTCGACGACCCCGACGTCGGCGGCATCGTCGTCAACTACCGGGACATCACCGAGCGCCGCCAGCTGGCCGACGAACTGTCCCGCCAGGCGACCCACGACCCGCTGACCGGGCTGGCCAACCGGACCCTCTTCCTCGACCGGCTCCGCGAGGCGCTGGCCCTCGGCGACGGCCAGCAGATCGGCGTGCTGTTCGTCGACGTCGACGACTTCAAGATGGTCAACGACGCCCTCGGCCACATGGCCGGGGACGAGATGCTCCGCGAGGTCGCCCAGCGGCTCGGCCTGGCGGCGCGACCGGGCGACACGTGCGCCCGACTGGGCGGCGACGAGTTCGCCCTGCTGCTCCCCGACCGGGCGGGCATCGCCGACGCTCTCGGGGTCGGCGAGGCGGCGCTGGCGGGCCTGCGCCGGCCCATCTCCGTCGAGGACGAGGAGGTCAGCGTCAGCGCCAGCATCGGCATCGTCGTGACCGGCGGCGACGAGTCGGCCGCCCAGGTCATGCGGAACGCCGACCTGGCCATGTACGAGGCCAAGCGGGCGGGCAAGGGCCGCTGCGCCCTCTTCCAGGAGGAGATGCTGAGTGCGGCCATCGACCGCCTGGCCCTGCGGGAGGATCTGCACCGCGCCCTCGGCACCGACGAGCTGGTCAACGAGTACCAGCCGATCTTCGACCTGGCCACCGGCGAGGTCATCGGCGCCGAGGCCCTGGTCCGCTGGCAGCACCCCACGCGCGGCGTGCTCCACCCCGGTGCCTTCGTCGGTCTGGCCGAGGAGCGCAGCGACCTGATCGTCCCCCTCGGGCGGGCCGTGCTGGAGCGGGCCTGCCGGGCCGCGGCCACGTGGCCGACGGACCGCCGTCTCACTGTCAACGTCAACCTGTCGGCCCGCCAGGTCCACGAGCCGGGGCTGGTCGCCACCGTCGACGAGGTCCTGCGGGACTCCGGCCTGCCGGCCTCGATGCTGACCCTCGAGATCACCGAGTCGGTCCTCGTCGAGGACCCGCAGCGGGCCGCGGCCACGCTGTGCGCCCTCAAGGACCTCGGGGTGTCGCTGGCCCTCGACGACTTCGGTACCGGGTTCTCCTCGCTCAGCTACCTGGCCGCCTTCCCGGTCGACGGGCTCAAGGTCGACAAGTCGTTCATCGACCCGCTCGTCGGGCCCGACGACGGCGACCACGGCGCCGTGGTGGCCGCCATCGTCGACATGGCCCACCGTCTCGACCTCGAGGTCACCGCCGAGGGCGTCGAGCACCGCAGCCAGGCCGAACGCCTGCTCGGCCTGGGCTGCACCCGGGCCCAGGGCTTCCTGCTGGGCCGGCCTCGGACGGCCGAGAGCGTGCTGGCCCTGCTGACCGGGGATCCCGACCCCAGCGTGCTCGGCCGCCTCTGAGCGACCTCAGTTCCGACGTCCGGCCGCCGACGTGAGGGGGGTGGAGGTGGTCCGTTCTGCACCCGTGGAGGCATCGGCTCGCCGACGGCTCATCGCCGCCGGTGGGGCTGTCGCCGCCGGCGCGCTCGGGTTCTCCTCCTGGCGGGCCCAGCGGACCCGGGCCGGGCTGCGACGCCGCCTGCGGGCCAGCGAGGAGCAGGTCCGGCTGATCTTCGACGGGGCTCCCATCGGCATGGCGCTGCTGGCCCTCGACGGGCACTTCGTCCGGGTGAACCGGGCCATGGGCCGCAGCCTGGGCTACGCCGAGGGCGAGCTCGTCGGCAGCACCTTCGAGACGGTCCGCCACGAGGCCGACCGGGTGAGCGACGACGCCCAGGTGGCGCGCTGCCTCGCCGGCGAGGTCGACGGCTACGAGATCGATCGCCGCTACCGCCACCGCGACGGGCACGAGGTGTGGGCCCACCTCAACGTGGTGCTCGTGCGCGACGGCGACGGCGCCCCCTCGCACTTCCTGGTGCAGATGCTCGACGTCAGCGACGAGCACGTGGCGACCGCCTCGCTGGCGGCGTCGGAGGCCCGCTTCACGGCCATGGTCGAGCACGGCTCCGACCTCATCGCCATCATCGACCCCGCGGGTGAGCTGGTGTACGCCTCGCCCGCCTACCGCACGGTGCTGGGCTACGACCCGGCGACGCTGACCGGCCGGCCCCTCCACGAGGACGTCCACCCCGAGGACCGCGACGGCATCATGGAGCTGGGCGCGACCCTCAGCGAGATCCCCGGCGGCAGCGTCACCGCCCAGTTCCGGTTCGCCCACGCCGACGGCTCGTGGCGCTGGGTCGAGGCGACGATGACCAACCGCCTCGACGACCCCGCCGTCGCCGGCTTCGTGATCAACACCCGTGACGTCACCGATCGGGTGCTGGCGCTCGAGCTCGCCGCTCACCGGGCGGCCCACGACGCCCTCACCGGGCTGCCGAACCGGGCGCTGCTCGAGGATCGGATGAGCCATGCCGAGGGCGTCGCCGCCCGTCACGGCGAGCAGCTCGCCGCCCTGTACGTCGACGTCGACCACTTCAAGGACGTGAACGACACCTTCGGGCACCGCACCGGCGACCTCGTGCTGACCGAGGTCGCCGACCGCCTCCGCCGGGTGGCCCGCGACGACGACACCGTGGCCCGGCTCGGTGGTGACGAGTTCGTCGTGGCCGGGACCGTCCCTCACCCGGATGCGGCCGAGGCCCTCGCCTCGCGGATCTGCGAGGCCTTCTCCGAGCCCTTCGGCGTGCACGACTGGGCCCGCCTGCCCCTGACCGTCAGCGTGGGCGTCGCCCTCAGCGGCTCGGACATCGGCCCGCTCGGTCTGCTCGACGCCGCCGACCAGGCTCTCTACGAGGCCAAGTCCCGGGGCCGCGACCGCTGGGTCGCCTACGCCCCGGGCATGGGCCGCGCCGTGATGCACAGGGATTGACCTCACGGGTATCGTGACGGCGGGTGCCATTGGGTCGGCGCCGGAGGGGAGGCGCGACATGTCGTTCGCAACCAGCGAGGTCCCGGCGGAGCCGTCCGAGGGCGCGAGGAGGTGGCGACGGCGGTCGAAGCCGGAGAAGCCACCCCGGTCGATGGGGCAGCAGATCGAGTGGCAGGTGATGGTCGGGGCCATCTGTCTGTTCGCCGGCGGTGTGGTCCTGACCATCGCCTTCCTGTCGTGGCCGGACCAGGGCAGGATCGCGGCCGTCGGCATCGGCACCTTCGTGGCGGCCGGCTTCGTCGGGGCGTTCGCCGGCTTCCTGTTCGGGCTGCCTCGCGACGCGCCCATGGTCACCGAGGACAGGTCCGGCTTGCGGTTCCTCGTGAACTCGAACCTGCTCAAGGTCTCGGACTTCGTCACGACGATCATCGTCGGACTCACCCTGACCCAGATCGGACGGGTCATCCCGGCGCTGGATCGCTACGGCGACGCCATCCGCAAGCCGCTCGGTGGCCACGACCAGAGCGCGGCTGTCGGCATCGCCCTGATCACCATCGGCTTCGCCGGCGCCGCCATGCTCGGCTACCTCTGGACGACCGTCCGGATGCGTGAGCGCCTGGAGCGGGCCGAGATGGAGCTCCGGTTCGTCCAGCGCACAGGCGGTGCGGCCCACATCGCGGTCGACTACGTCCTCGAGGGCGAGAGGGACATCGATGCCGTGCAGCTCTCGCTCGCCCCGCTCACGCAGGAGCAGCTGCGGGAGATCCAGAACCGCCTCCAGGGGCTCGGCGACGGTGACCCCGGACGCGAGGGGCGCATGGGCGAGGTCCGGAGGGCCATCACCGAACGGTTGAAGGCCTGACGCCCGCGCCACGCGACCCCTGAGGGCGGAACGGCCCGCCGGTCAGGACCGGTCCGGGCCCGAGCGCACGTCGCCGCCCTGAGGGGCCGCGCCTGCGGCCAGGGCGACGCGGATCTCGTCGCGCCGGACCCGCGCCCGGCGCATCCCGGACTCCGGCCAGCGGACGTGGGAGCCGTCGCGCCCGAAGGCGTCGATCGACCACGGCCGGCGCAGCACGAGACGGCCGAGCAGCTCGACCAGCCCGACGAGCAAGACGACGACGAGCACGACCGGCACGACGAGCAGGATGAGGACGATCTTGAGCATCCATCCGAGGAGCCAGAGGACGATGTCCTCCAGGTCGAAGGAGATGCTGTCGACCTCCATGCCCGGTGCCGCCGCGCCCAGGATCCGGCGCCGCATCCGGCGGCCGACCGTCTCCCGGCCCAGGCTGGTCACCCAGCGACGATGCACGCGCCACGGCCCTGCAGCCGTGACCGACCACCCCGGCGGAAACGATCGATCTCTGCCCACCGCCGGACACTAGAACGCGAAACGGCGACCCTCATCCACCTCTGCGGTGGATCAGGGTCGCCGTTTGGCGAGGGTCAGGAGGCCTGGACGGGCCCGTTGCCCAGATCGACGACCTGGACGTCGGCGACGCCGTCGCCGTCGGTGTCGATCGTGGCCGTGTCGAGGACGCCGTCGCCGTCGGTGTCGTCGAGGAGGGTGTCGACGTAGCCGTCGCCGTCCGTGTCGACGTCGGCCGCCTCGATGAGGCCGTCCTCGTTCGAGTCGTAGGCGACCGTGTCGACGAACCCGTCGCCGTCGGTGTCGGCCTCGACCACGTCGAACACGCCGTTGGCGTCGCTGTCGACGATCGTCGTGTCGGTGAAGCCGTCACCATCGGTGTCCGTGGAGACCGTCTCGAACACGCCGTCGTAGTCGGCGTCGTCCACGACCGTCTCGAAGATGCCGTCGCCGTCGGTGTCGACCTCGGCGATGTCCACGACGCCGTCGTAGTCCGTGTCGTAGGCGACCGTGTCGGTGACGCCGTCGCCGTCCGTGTCGGACGAGATCGTGTCGACGATGCCGTCGTAGTCCGTGTCGTCGACGACCGTGTCGAACGTGCCGTCCCCGTCGGTGTCGACGTCGGCGATGTCGATCGCCCCGTCGCCGTCGGTGTCGTAGCCGATGACGTCGGTGACACCATCGCCGTCGCTGTCGATCTCGAGGGTGTCGAAGAAGCCGTCGCCGTCGGTGTCGGTCACCGTCCCGCTCAGGCCTGCGCTGCTGTCGAGGCTGCCGTCGTCGTAGCCGGGCTCGCTCATGGTGGTGTGTCCTTCCGCCGGGTGCCCGGCTCCGTGGTTGGTGGTACGGCGGTGAGAGCGGGCCGCGACGCCGAAGGTTCCCCCGCGTCTGCCGGGGTGACGTCCCCGGCAAGATCGCTGACTGAGTCAGCGATATGCTGAGCCGATGACCTCGACCGACGTGCAGGCGGTGCGGGCCTTCAACCGCACCTGGACCACCACCGCCGGGCTCCTGCAGGCGGGCCTGCTCGACAGCCCGTACACGCTGACCGAGGCCCGGGTCCTGTTCGAGCTGGCCCAGGTCGACGCGCTCGAGATCGCCGACCTGCGCCGCGCCCTCGCCCTCGACTCGGGCTACCTCAGCCGGATCGTGCAGCGCTTCCGGGGCGACGGGCTGGTCGTCACCGAGCCCTCACCGGACGACGGTCGTCGCCACGTCGCCCGGCTCACGCCCGCCGGACGCGAGGCCTTCGCCGAGCTCGACCGTCGCTCGGCGGCCCAGGCCGAGGAGCTGCTGGCCCCCCTCGACCCCGAGCGCCGGTCCGCCGTCCGGGACGCCATGGACACCCTCACCCGCGCCTTCACCGGACCGCGGGCGGCGCCGGCGGGGCCCGACGACGAGGTGCAGCTGCGGCCGCCCGAGCCGGGCGACCTCGGGTGGATCGTCAGCGCCCACGGCGCCATCTACACCCGCGAGCACGGCTGGGACGCCACCTTCGAGGCCCGGGTGGCCCGGATCGTGGCCGACTACGTCGACGACCACGACCCGGCGTGGGACCGGCTGTGGATCGCCGAGCGGGCCGGCCGCCCCGTCGGCTGCATCGCCTGTGTGCACGGCGACGACGCCGACACGGTCCAGCTCCGCATCCTCCTGGTCGACCCGTCGGTCCGGGGCCTCGGCGTGGGCGCCCGCCTGGTCGCCGAGTGCGTCGCCTTCGCCCGCGCCACCGGCGCCCGGCGGATGGTCCTGTTCACCGTCGACGCCCTGGCCTCGGCCCGGCGCATCTACGAGGCCGCCGGCTTCGTCCTGGTCGACTCGGAGCCGTCGGCCGGCTGGGGCGTCCCGGTGGTCGAGCAGAACTGGGCGCTCGACCTCTAGCCCTCGTGCTGGCCCTCGGCCGGGTCGGTCTGGTCGTCGCCCCGGGGATCGTCCTCCTCGATGAAGGAGAAGGTCCCGTCGGTCTCGACGATGCCCCAGGCGACCTGGCCGAGATCGCCGATGCCCCGCTTGCGAGCCGCCTCGTCCAGCTCGTCCCGCGTGATGCGCTGGAACCGCAGCACGTCGTCGTCGACCACGCCGTGCCGGACCACGAGCGACGGCTTGCCCTCGAGCACCGGGCGCGTCCGCGGGAAGCGCAGGCCGATCACCGAGCTGCCCACCGCCAGCAGGCCCATGGTCGAGACGGCCAGGGCGGCCCCGGTGATCGACATGTCCTCCTGGGTGACGCCCTGCTGGATGATGTCGCCCAGCACCACCAGGATCACCAGCTCGAAGGCGGTGACCTCCGCCAGCTCGCGCTTGCCCATGGCCCGGAGGAGGAGCCAGAGGATGACGTAGACGGCGGCGGCCCGCAGGACGATCTCCATCGAAACTCCTAGGGGAAGATCCACATGGTGTGGCCGACGTCGATGCGCTCGGACCCGACGGTCACCGTGGTGGTGCCCGACCGCTTCCACTGCACGCCGGGCTCGACGCGGGTGTCGAGGGCGAGGGTGAAGACGGTGCCCTCGGGAGGGTCGAAGGTCCACACCACGTCGTCGCCGTCGCTGCCCTCCTCGGCGGGCGTGGGCAGCACCCCGTTCTCGTCGAACGACTCGAGCCACGAGCGGTCGATGCGGATCTCGATCTGGTCCTCGAAGCCGTCGGGGCGGGACACCTCGACCTCGAAGGCCACGGCCAGTGCCGGCCGGGCGACCTGGGGGTACGTCACCCGCACCCGGGTGCCGCCGGAGCCGTCGGCCGTGGTCGTCGTCGTCCGCACGCCGAGGACGCCGGTGAGCCCGAGCAGCACGAGGACGGTGAACGCCGCCAGCGCCAGTCGCCGGACGCGGTGCGCCCGGCGCTCCGTTGCGTGATCGGCGACGTCGGGCGCCGTGCTGGTCCGATGGGGCGACACCGGCGAGCACGCTCCCCGTCCCTCCTCGCGATCAAACCCCGGGGAACGGGTAGGGCGGCGCCGTGACCGGTCGAGGCGAGGCGTGGGTGGGCTGCTCGGGGTGGGACTACAAGCCCTGGGCCGGACGCTTCTACCCGTCCGCCGTGCCCGTCCGGGAGCGCTTCGCCCACTACGCCGAGCACTTCGCCACCGTCGAGCTCAACGCCACCTTCTACCGGCTGCCGTCGGTGGAGACGGTCGAGCGCTGGCGGGCCCAGGCCCCGCCCGGGTTCCGCTACGCGGTGAAGGTCAGCCAGTTCGCCACCCACCGGCGCAAGCTGAACGAGCCGGCGTCATGGGTGCCCAACCACCTCGACCGCGTCGAGCACCTCGGGGCCCACCTCGGCCCCAACCTCCTCCAGCTCCCGCCCCGCTGGCACCGTGACGTCGCCCGGCTCGACGAGGCCCTGGCCGCCCTGCCCCGCCGCCACCGCTGGGCGGTCGAGCTGCGGGACCCCGACTGGCTCCACGACGACACCTTCGCCTGCCTCGCCGAGCACGGCGCCGCCCTCTGCCTCCACGACCTGCTCGACGGTCACCCGTGGATCCTCACCACGGACTGGACCTACGTCCGCTTCCACGGCCCCGACGCCAGGCACCGGCCCTACGCCGGTCGCTACACGGGTCGGGGCCTGTGGCGCATCGCCGACCGGCTCGGGGCCTGGCGGGACGACGGCTGCGACGTCCACGCCTACTTCAACAACGACCAGGGGGCCGCCGCCCCCGAGGACGCCGCCTGGCTCCGCGACCGCCTGGACCGGGCCGGCTGACCCTCACTTCATCTCGACCGCCGAGAGCATCAGGGCGAGCACGGCCTCGCCGACCTCTTCGGGAGTGACCTCGGACGTCTCGGGCCGGTACCAGGTCACCAGGCCGTTGATCGTCCCCATGACCAGCCGGGTGAGGAGCACCGGCTCGACGTCGCTCCGGGCCGCCCCCTCGGCCTGGGCGGCGGCGACCAGCTCGGCCAGGGCCCGCTCGACCTGACGTCGCTCGTCGTGGATCCGGCGGGCCACCTCGGTGGTGGGCTTCACCGTGAGGACGAGGTTGCTGGCGGGCACGTCGCCCAGGGCGATGCGCGTCACCTGCTCGAGCGCCCGGGCCAGGCGGACCCCGGCCGGCTCGGGGAGGGCGGCGGCCGCCGCCAGCTCGCGGTGCAGCTCGCCGAGCGGTCGCCCGCAGATGTGGGCGAGGAGCTGGTCCTTGCTCGACAGGTGGTGGTAGAGGCTCGACTTGCCCAAGCCCGTGGCCGCGGCCAGATCGGCCATCGAGGCGGCGTCGTACCCCTTGTCGAGGAACAAGCGCGCCGCCGTCTCGGCGATGCCGTCGAGGCGAGCGTTCGTCGCCGTCGGCTCGGTCATGGGGCCCTCCAGGACGTCGGGCGCGCCTTGCGTCCGACCCTGCCATCACAACAGATCGGGACAGGGGCCGCATCCCTTGTCGACAGCGGCTGCCAACGGGGTGACGCCTGACACCTACATCGCCCCTGGTCAGGACGGTGCGAGGAGCGGGCGCAGGGCAGCCAGGAGGTAGAAGGACCCCACCACCGGGACGGCATCGCCTGACCCGGCGGCGCCGACGAACGCCGCCGCGGCGGCCGGATCGGGCGCCACGGTGACGGGGACGGCGGGCGCCAGCTCGGCCGCCATCTCGGCCAGGACGGCCGGGTCGGTCGACGGCCCGGCGGGCACGTCGCCGCCCCGGATCGGGAACCCGACCACGCAGAGGCTGCTGGCCTCGGCCAGCACGATCTCGAGCATGGCGCGGGCCTTCTTGTCGGGCTTGCAGCCGAACACCCAGGGCCGGGGCCGGGCGCCGTGGGTGCGGTGGAGGCGATCGACGAACGCGGTCAGCTTGAGCGGCGTGTGGGCGCCGTCGAGGATCGCCTCGCCCCCACCGGCGAGGCGGACGCGCTCGTAGCGACCGGGCAGGGTGAGCGCGTCGAGCGGTGGGAGCCGCGTGGTCAGGTCGTGCCCGGTCCGGGCGCCGAGCACGTCGAGGGCGGCCTCGGCCACGGCCCGGTCCTCGGCCAGGTGGGCCACCGTCCCCGGGCCGCCACCGGGCTCGACCCACCGGACCCGGCACCGCCGGCGCTCGGCCTCGTCGGCCAGGACGGCCTCGACGGCACGGGTCTCGGGGCGCAGCACGACCGCCTCGCCGTCGCGGGTGAGGATGCCGGCCTTCTGCCGGGCGATCTCGGTCAGGGTCGAGCCCAGGACGGCCTCGTGGTCGTGGTCGATGCGGACGACGACGGCCAGCTTGTCGTCCCGGCTGATCGTGTTGGTGGTGTCGTAGAGCCCGCCCAGGCCCGTCTCGACCACCATCAGGTCGCAGCCGCGGTTGCGGAAGTGGAGGAGCGCCAGAGCCAGCGACACCTCGTAGGACGTGGGCGGCCCGTGGGGTCCGGAGGCCATGACCCGGATGGTCGGCAGGACCGCCTCCAGGAGGGCGACCACCTCGGCCTCGGTGGCGAGCTCGCCGTCGACGGCGAAGCGCTCGCGCAGGTCGTAGACGTGGGGGGAGAGGTGGAGCCCGACCCGCAGCGGCCCCGACGCGGCCCGGGCGATGGCCGTCGCCACCGTGCCCTTCCCGGCGGTGCCGGCCACGTGGACGGCCGGGACGGCGTCCTGGGGGTCGCCGAGGGCGGCCATGAGCGCCTGCGAGCGGGCGAAGCCGTCGCCCTCCCGGAACAGCCCGTCGGGCGACTGGAACAGATCGACCTCGAGGACGCGCACGACGTCGGCCAGGGTCGAGATCATCGGGCGACCCCCCGCAGCGAGCGCAGCCCGAGGGCGACGTCGACGGCCGCCTCGTAGGCGGCGACGGCGGTGGGGCGGGTGTCGGGCCGGATCCGGACCAGGTGCTCGAACGACCACCCGGCGTTCACCTCCATGACGATGGTCCGGCCGTCGACGTCGGTCAGCAGGTCGACCGCGGCCGTGGCCAGGCCCAGGGCGCGCCGGGCGGCCCGCGCCAGCGCCAGCCCCTCGGCCGGGCCCTCCTCGACCCCCCACGAGGTGATCGTCGCCCCGCGGGCGAGGTTGTACATGGGCACCGGTCCGGCCGCGGGGGCCTTGGCGTAGCGGAGCAGGGGCTGGTCGCCCAGCAGCACCCAGCGCTCCTCGGAGGCGATGGCCACGATCGGTTGGACCACCACCGCGGGCTCGGTGGCGAGCAGCCGCTCGGTGGCCGCCCACGCCGCCACGGCATCGTCGGCCCGGGTGACGCCCACCCCTGACGAGCCCTCGTTGGGCTTGACCACGAACGGTGGGTCGAGCCGGGCCATGGCGTCGTCGAAGGCGGCCCGGGTGTCGCGACGGTCGACCCACGCCTGACGGAGGTCGTTCAGCACCAGAGCGGTGGCCACGGTGGGGATCCCGTCGAGCTCCAGCCGCTGGGCCGCGGCCGCCTTGTCCCGGGCCATGAGCGAGGCGACGCCCGCGTTCAGCGACAACAGGTAGCCGTAGGCCTCCAGGTGGCGATGGCCGTTGCCGACCCGGACGATCCAGCCACCGCTGTGCTCCTCGAAGATCAGCCCGCGCCGGGCGGCGATCTCGCCCAGGGCCCGGTTCAGGAAGCGGTTCATCCCGGTCGCCCGGCGGCCCACCGCAGCTCGTCGGCCAGCCGGAGCTCGGGGTCGACCTCGACGTCGGTGGTGAGCGCCTCGAGCACGGTGAGGAAGCGCCGGACCTCGGCCACGTCGTGCACCCGCAGGATGACGCCGGGCCGGCTCCCCACGGCGGCGACGGCGGCGAGGGTGCCGGCCAGCCGCTCCATGGGCCGGGTCAGGGTGAGGGCGCCGACGAAGTCCTTCCGGGACAGGGCGAGGAGCAGCGGCAGCCCGTCGGGGTCGACGTCGTCGAGGGCCCGCAGCACCTCGACGGTCTGGGCCGGCGTCTTGGTGAAGTCGACCCCCGGGTCCACCACGATCGACCTCGGATCGACGCCGGCCTCGACTGCGGCGGCGATTCGTGCGGCCAGGAACCCGGCCACGTCGCGCCCGACGTCGGGGTACAGGCCGGGATCCTGGAG